>NZ_JBSGUW010000001.1:329253-360176 GCF_053608125.1 Isoptericola sp. NPDC055063
AGGAGCGGGGGGTGGGGGGGGGGGGGGGTGGAACGGGTACTGCCAGGGGAGGGGTGTTTTGGGTTGGTGAGCGCCCCACTTGCCCTCCCTGGCTCGGGGGGACCCAAGGGCCCCCCCCCGGGGGCGGGTCAGGCCGGGATCACGCTGTTCTGGCCGTACGTCGCCGGCATCTGGTAGCCCTCGAAGAGCGCCATCTTGGGGGCCACGCTCTGCTGGTTGTTGGTGATGGCCTGCTGCGGCGTCTGCGACCCGATGATCACCGAGCTGCGGGAGCGCTGCAGCGTGTCCCAGGCCACGGAGCCCACGGGCAGCGGGGGCCGGGACGTGGAGGTCGGCAGCATCTGCCGGAACAGCTCGGCCTTGGGGTTGTAGTTCCGGGCCTGGATGGTCCGCAGGTTGGTGGGCAGGTCGCCGAGCAGCGGCTGCACGATGCTCTGCCCCTCGAACCCCGTGTAGAACTTCATGAACTCCCACAGGTTGCGCGTCATCTTGGCGCCCTTGGGCACCACCAGGGAGGCGCCGCCGGACCACGAGTACGTGTCGTCGCCCTCGGTGCCCACCGGGAGCCAGGTGAACTTCAGCGGCAGCTTCGGGGCGTACTTCTCGTTGCTGCGGATGGAGAACGGGCCGGTGGTGGCCATCGCCAGCCGCTCGCTGAAGACGGCGGTCTGGCTGGGCGGGGAGTTCGGCGGCTGGTACGTCGCGAAGAAGGCGTCGACCTTGGAGTAGGGGAACTCGTCGGCCCAGTCGGCGTAGAGGTCGAACACGGACTTCCACTGGGGCGAGTCCAGCGTCACCGACGCGGTCTGGTTCGAGTAGAGCTGCGCGTCGAGCCCGAAGGCCCAGGTGTACGGCCAGCCCTCGCCGTCCCAGGGCACGAACCCGAGGGTCTCGAAGTTGCCTCGCGAGTCCGTCTTGGTGAGCTTGCGACTGACCTCGCGGATCTCGTCCCAGGTGAGCACGTGCTGCTCGGGGTCGAACATGTCGAGGTCGATGCGCGCCTCGCGCAGGAGGTTCTCGTTGTACATGATGCCGCGGGCGTCGGTGTTGATCGGCAGCCCGTACAGCTGGCCGTCGTACGTGAGCTCGTCGATCGCGAACTGCAGCCACTGCTTCGTGTACTCGTCGACGGAGGTGTCCTCGTACTTCTCGATGAGGCCTCCGATCGGCTCGAGCAGCCCGATCGAGGCGTTCTGGACGGCGTTGAACCGGTCCATCTGCCAGACGTCCGGGGCGGTGTGGCCGCGCACGGCGGTGATGATCTGGCTCATGTCGGCCACGCCGTTGCTCGGCACCTGGTTGATGTCGAGCGTGATCCCGGACCCGGCCTTCGTGGCGTTGAACGCGTCGATGACCTTCATGTCCTTGTCGGCGTCGGCGGCGCCCATGCCCCAGTAGCGGATGACGGACTCGTCCGACGAGCCGCGGGGCGCGCACGCCCCGAGGGAGAGCGCGGCGGCCGACGCCGCGGCGGCGCTCAGGAAGGTGCGGCGTGTGATCACTTGAAGCCTCCGATGGTGATGCCCCGGATGAAGTGGCGCTGGAACACGAAGAAGAGGATCAGCAGGGGCAGGATGACCAGGAACGACGCGGCCATGAGCAGGTTGAAGGAGACGTCCTGCGCGTGGACGGACCGGAACGACTGCAGGCCGATGGAGAGGGTCTGCACGCTCTCGTCCTGCAGGTAGATCAGCGGTCCCATGAAGTCGTTCCAGGACGCCACGGCCGCGAAGATGGCGACGGTCGTCAGCGCCGGCTTGGCCGTGGGGAACACGAGGCGCCACAGGATGGTCCACTCGCTCGCGCCGTCGATCCGCGCCGCGTCGAGCATGTCCTTCGGGATCTGCATGAGGAACTGCCGCAGCAGGAACACGTAGAACGCCGAGGCGAACATCGACGGGATGATCAGCGGGAAGAACGTGTTGACGAGCCCGAGCCTGGCCCACAGGTCGAACATGGGGATCAGCGTCACCGGGAACGGCAGGAAGAGCGTCGCGATCACCAGGTAGAACACGAGGTCGCGGCCGGGCCACTTCAGGCACGCGAACCCGTACGCGACGATGAAGTTCGAGACCACCGAGAAGACCACGACCGAGATCGTGATGATCGCCGAGTTCAGGAAGAAGTGCAGGAACGGCATGGCCGTGACCGCGTCGACGAAGTTGCTGAGCTGCCACGACTCGGGGATGAAAGTCGGCGGGAACTTCGCGAGCTCCTCGTCCGACTTCAGCGCCGAGATGATCATCCAGTACAGCGGCAGCAGGAAGACGGCGGACAGCGCGATCATCACCACGCGGGCGATCACGTTGCTGTACCAGGGGCGACGCGTGCCGTCGGCCCGCCGGTTCAGCTGGTCCTCGTCCGCGGCACGTTCGGCGGCCCGGTGCTTCTGCAGGGGCTCCGTGCGGACCATCGTGCTCATCAGGAAGCCTCCACGTCGTAGTTCACGAGCCGGCGCGAGCACCAGAAGATCAACAGGGCCAGGGTGAGACCGGCCAGGAACAGCAGCACGGCCAGGGCGGAGGCGTACCCGAGCTCGGCGAAGCCGAAGGCGTTCTTGTAGAGGTACATCATGTAGAACAGCGCGCCCGCGTCGGGGTCGCCGGTCCCGTTGGTGACGATGTACGCCTCGGTGAAGACCTGGAGCGCGCCCGAGACTCCCGTGATCAGGTTGAACAGCAGCACCGGGCTGAGCAGGGGCAGCGTGATCGACCGGAACTGCCGCATCGGGCCGGCGCCGTCGACCCGCGCCGCCTCGTAGACCGTCTTGGGGACGTTGCGCAGGCCCGCCAGGAAGATCAGCGCCGCGTTCCCGGCCGCGAGCTGGGCCATCAGCACGATCGCGATCTTGACGCCGGTCGGGTAGCCGAGCAGGTTCACGTTGGACCCGCCGAAGACGTTGAGCACCTGGTTGAACGCCCCGAACTGCGGGTTCAGGAACACGATGAAGATGAACGACATCGCGAAGGCCGGGATCAGCGACGGCGCGTAGAAGATGGTGCGGTACCAGGCGACCTCGCGGACGTTCTGGTTCATCGCGAGCGCGAGGACCAGCGCGACGACCAGGCCGAGCGGGACGGCGATGAGCGCGTAGAACAGCGTGTTGCCCGCCGACTTGGTGACGAGCGGGTCGGCGAACGCCGTCGTGTAGTTGCCGAGGCCGACCCAGGTCGGCGTCCCCATGCCGGAGTACCGGGTGAAGCTCAGGTAGATCGAGTAGCCGACCGGGTAGAGGACGAAGACCACGATCCCGACCAGCCAGGGCGAGATGTACTTCAGCCCGAGGACCAGGTTGCGCTTGTCCGTCCGCGACATCCGGTGCCGGGTCCGCCTCGGTGGCGGGCCACCGGTCTCGGCCTCCGCCTGCGCGGGTGGCGCACCTGCCAGGGGCGTCCCTGTCGCCAGTTCGGTCGTCGTCATCGCACTCCCTTCGGTCCGGCGGCGGACGCTGTCCGTCGCAGCCGGGACAGGGGGTCGCGCAGCACCGAGGGGTGATGTGGACCACAGTGTCCTTCGCGGCCGGACATTACTCATACTGATGGAGATATTCAAAGAGGCATCATGGACGCGACGGAGGGAGCACGATGCAGGCGACGACGATGCCGCAGGTCGGGGCCCGGAACGAGCTCGTCGTGCTGCGCGCGATCCGGGTCTCCCCGGACGGTGTCGACCAGTCGGACCTGATGGAACGGTGCGGCCTGTCGCGCCAGGCGGTGTCCCAGATCTCGCGGCGCCTGATCGACCGGGGCCTGGTCCGCGCGACGCCGGTGCACACCCGGAGGCCCGGGAAGCCCGCGATGTCGATGCGCGTCGAGCCCCGGGCCATGCTCGCCGCCGGGGCCCACCTCGACCCCGCGCACATCACGGTGACCCTGGTCGACATGCTCGCTCGCCCGATCCTCGAGCGGTCGCTCCCCGCGCCCGGCCGGGACCCGGCGGCGGACGTCGAGCGCATCGGCGCCGCCCTGGACGACATGCTCCGCGAGCTCGGCGCCGCCACGCCGGACGGGGACCCCGCGGCGGTGCGCGACACCGTCCAGGGGATCGGCGTCGCGGCCCCGGCCGGCCTCGACGCCGCCCGGGGGACGCTGCTCAACCCGCCGTGGCTGCCGGGGTGGCGCGACGTCCCGCTCCTCGACCTGATCCGCGCCCGGACCGGCCTGCCCGCGGTGCTCGACAAGGACACCAACGCCGCCCTGACGGCCGAGTGCTGGCCCGGCCGGTTCTCCGTACAAGAGACGGTGCTGTATCTGTACGTAGGCGCCGGCGTCGGGTCGGCCGTCGCGGGCGACGGCAGCATCCACCGGGGCAGCACGGGCCAGGCGGGCGAGATCGGGCACCTCCCCACCGGGCTCGACGCCACCCGGTGCCGCTGCGGCCGCACGTCCTGCCTCAACCTCTACACGGACATGAACCGCTTCCTGGAACGGGCGGGAGAGGCCGACGACCCGCATGGCGGCAGCTCGGCGGCCCTCGCCCGACTGCAGCGGCGGGCGCGGGGCGGCGACGATGTCGCGCGCAGCCTGATCGAGGGCTACGGGGTGGCGCTCGGCGAGGCCGCGCGCACCCTGATCAGCGTCCACGACCCGCACCGCGTCATCATCGGGGGCCCCTACTGGGGATACCTGGCCGACGCCGCCATGCCGGCCGTGCGGGATCGCGCGCGAAGAGCCCACGACGGCGCGCACAACGTCCCCGTGACGTCCTCGGCCTTCGGGGACGACGTCGCGGCGATCGGCGCTGCCACCCTGTTCCTCGAGCAGAAGCTCTCGCCCGCCACCGCCTGACTCCGGACCCCTGATGCTCTCGGACGTCGCCGAACAGGTGGTTGCGCACGTTCTGAGCGCTCAGCACGTGCGCAACCGCCTGTTCGGCGGCCGCGCCGGCTCAGCGCGACGTGACCGCGCGCTCGCACAGGCCGAGGAACGCGCCCAGGCGGCCGAGTCCCTCGGGCGTGTGCGGCAGGTAGTCCGTCAGCGCGGGCGAGCGCACGACGATCGCGCACCACTGCGCGCGGGAGACGGCCACGTTGATCCGATGCCGGGAGAGGAGGAACCCGGTGCCGCGGGGCACGTCGTGGGCCGACGACGCCGCGAGGGTGACGATCGCGACGGGCGCCTCGGTGCCCTGGAAACGGTCGACGGTGCCGACGCGCACCTCGGCGAGGCCGGCGGCGTCGAGCGCCCGGCGCACCGCCCACACCTGGGTGTTGTACGCGGCGAGCACGACGACGTCGCGCGCCTCGAGCGGCCGCTCGGGCTGCCCGGGGCCGGGCGTCCAGGACCGGCCGACGACTCCGGCCGCCTGCCGGACCACCTCCTGTGCCTCCTCGGGCGACACGACCCCGCGACCCTCGTGCTCGACCGCGACGTGGTGCACCCCGGGGGCCACGCCGTCGAGCCGGCGGGCCGCTGCGGCGGGGTGGGAGCCGAGTCGGCCCTCGTACGCGAGCTGCGACACCGCCTCGCTGAGGGCGGGGTGCATTCGCCACGACCGCGCCAGGAAGTAGCCGAGCCCGGCGGGCAGCACGTCGTGGCCGTCCGCGAGCCAGCCGAGAGCCGAGCGGTCCACGGGTTCCGGGTGCTGCCCCCTGCTGACCTGGGGCAGCTGCTGCGGGTCGCCGAGCAGCAGCAGCCGCCGGGCGGACCGCGCCACCGCCAGCGTGGCGGCGATCGAGAACTGCCCGGCCTCGTCGACCACCAGCAGGTCCAGGCCGTCGTCGGGCCAGCGCTCGGCGTGCGCGAAGTCCCAGGCCGTGCCCCCGACGACGCACGGGCCCCGGCCGGCGAACGCGGCGAGGTCGTCGGCCGACAGCTCGGCGCAGACCGCCGACGCGGACGGCCCGTCGGACTGCCGCTTCTTGGCGACCCGGTCGGCGGGCACCCCCGCCTTCTCGACGACGGCGCGCAGCATGTTCTCGACGGCGGCGTGCGACTGCGCCACCACGCCCACCCGCCAGCCCTCGGCGACGAGCGCGGCGATCACGTGGGACCCCACGTGCGTCTTGCCGGTGCCGGGCGGGCCCTGCACCGCGAGGTAGGAGCGGTCGAGGTCGCGGGTCGCGGCGAGCACCGCCGCGGTGAAGTCGCCGTCCACGACGTCGGGCAGCGGCCCCCCGCCCGTGAGGTGCGGCGGGCGCCGGCGCAGCAGGTCCGCCCCGGGGCCGTCGGGCAGCGTGCGGTCGTGGTCCCAGCGGGCCAGGGCGCGGCGGGCCACGTCCTCGAGCGCCTGCTCCTGCGGGTCGGCCCGCGGGCCGGACGACGGCGTGAGCGCCATCGGCAGCGCGTCGAAGGTCTCGGCGCCCACGCGCAGCTGCTCGCGCACCACCAGGACGTCGCGCTCCCCCGCCTCCGTCGCGCGACGCACCGCGTCGACGACCAGCGCGTTGCCGTGGTACCCGCGCACGGCGTTCGCCGGGACCGTCACCCCGTCCGGCGCGGGCGCGTCGTAGAGCAGGAACGGGGTGCCCCCGACGCCGAGCTCCGACCCCTCGGACAGCCGGCCGGTCAGCTCCAGCACGCGCGCCGGCGCGCGCCGCCCGTCGTCGACCGCCCAGTCGCGGGCCACCGTCGCCCGTTCCACGTGAAACGTGTTCCGCCGGCCCTGCCACTCGTCGGTGGGCAGCTCGAGGCGGGAGAAGTGCTCGTGCCAGAACGGCTTGCTCTCGCGGCGCCAGTAGCCGAGCGAGGCACCGACCATGGCCAGCGCCTCCGCCTCGTCGTCCCGCGCGCCGCGGCCCTCCCCGACCCGCTCGCGGACCTCGGCCTCCAGGGCCAGGCGCCGTTCGCGCGCCTCGCGGGAGGCCGCCCGCCGCGGCGACTCCTCGGCGACCGCCGCCTCCCCGTCGGTGGCCTCGGCCTCGGCGTCGGCCGCGAGTCCGTCCGCACCCGCGGCGCGCGAGGCGTCGTCGTCCACGACCGCGCCCCCGGCCGCCGCGGCCCGCGCGTCGACGACGTCGGCCGCGCCGCGGAGCCACTCGAAGAGCCGGAGCGTGGAGACGCAGTCGTACCGGTTGTAGTCGGCGATGCCGCGCAGCAGCTCGTCCGCCTCGGCCGTGCGGCCGGCGTCGCGCAGGGCGGTGTACTCGGCGTACACGACGATGGACGCGGCGGCCGTGGTGACGTCGCCCGACCGCAGCTCGTCGCCCATGTACAGGGGCTCGAGCCTCTTGATCGACTTGGACCGGTCCGAGATCCGCAGCGACGACCGCACGACGGCGTAGAGGTCCACGAGCACGCCGTCGCGCAGCAGCTGGTCGACCTCCTCCTCGTACACGCCGTGACGGGCCGCGATGGAGAGCAGGTGCACGCGCTCGTACGACGCGTAGTGGTAGACGTGCAGGTCGGGGAACCGGCGCCGGCGCTCGGTGAGGTAGTCGACGAAGTCGACCAGGGCCTGCCGCTCCTGCGCGAGGTCGTGGGCCCAGAACGCGCGGAACGGCGGGGCTTCGCCCTCGGCGTCGGGCCGCTCCACCAGCCCGAAGAGGTAGTCGAGGCCGGTCTGCTGGCCCCACTGCTCGCCCTGCGGGTCGGACCACAGCGGGTCGCCCTCGAAGTCGAAGAAGACGTCGCCGGGGCTCGGGTCCGGCAGCCGCCGCACGGCCGACGTGTCGGGTAGCTGCCAACGGATCGTCGCCGGCGTGCCGTGGTCGTCGTAGGCGACCTCGCCGTCCCACACCTCGCCCCACGGCGCCGTGCCGGTCTCACCCGTGCCGATCCCACCCGGGCCGATCCCACCCTGGCCGAGCTGCAGCCGCGCCTGGTCGCGCACGCGCTCGAAGCTGCGGGCCGGCATCCCGTCGGGCGGCTCCTCGGCGGCGGCGAGCGCGTCGATCGTCGTGATGCCGCCGGCGACGAGCGCCGCACGCTGCCGCTCGTAGACCCCGCCGACCAGCAGCACGTCGCGGTGCGCCGCCGCCTGCTCCGCGCAGGCCTCGCACCGCCCGCAGGCGGTGAAGCGCTCGTCGCCCCACGCGAGCGGGCCGTCGTCGGCGCGGTGCGCGGCGACGACCTCGCGCAGCCGGGCGCGGCGCTGCTCGAGCACCGGGAGCAGCTCGGCGAGGCGGTGACTGGTGGTGACGCGGGTGCCGAGCACGAGGTGCGCGGCGTCGGTCGGGTCGACGTGCGCCGCGGCGAGCTGGTCCGCGTAGGCGGCGAGCTGCAGCAGCGCGGTCACCTTGGCCCGCCGCGCGAGCTTGGTGTCGAGCACGGCGTAGCGCGGCAGCGGCGGCCCCGCGTGGCCGCCCGGCCGCCCGGGGCCGACGTCGGGGTCGCCGAGCGGGTCGCGCAGCAGGAAGTCGGCGCGGCCGTGGAACTCGCCGTCGAAGAACGACGCCTGCGCGACGACGTCGGCCCCCGCCTCGACGGCGGCGAGCGTGGCGCCGTGCGCGGCCTCGAGCGCGTCGCGGGTGAGCCGCGCGACGGGCTCGACCTCGACCACGCCGCCGGGGACGCCCTCGCGCGCCCGCCCGTAGCGGGAGACGTACTCGTCCAGCACGCGGCGCTCGTGCGCGTCGCCGAGCGCGGCCGTGCGCGCGAGCATCGCGTCGGCCTCCCGCTCGCGCCGCGGCGCGCGACCCAGCAGCTCGTCGAGGCGGCGCAGCAGCCGGAACTCGCACCCGGCGGCCACGACCAGGTCGCTCGCGGAATGCACCACCGTCGGCTCCGGCGCGCGGGCGCCGTCGGTGGGGGGCGGGTCGAGGAGGAACATGCCCCCGGTCTACCAGCGGCGACCGACACCCTCCCATGAGCGTTGTGAGCGGGCATTTGGCCCGGTTCGCGCCCCGGAACGGGGCCAAACGCCCGCTCACAACCCTCCGGGGCCGAACGCCGCGCCTTGCATGCAAGATGGATGCAAGCGTAGGTTGCCCCGGGTGACCACCTCCAGCGCGGCCCCGACGTCGCCGCCCCCCAGCGCCGCCGAGCGCGCCTACCGGCTCACCAAGGCGAAGATCCTCTCGGGCGAGGTGCCCGGCGGGCACCTCCTCGCCGAGGGCGACATCGCCGCCGAGCTGGGCATCAGCCGCACCCCCGTGCACGAGGCGTTCCTGCGCCTCGACACCGAGGGGCTGCTCGCCGTCGCGCCCCGCCGCGGCGCCGCCGTCGTGCCCATGGCCCCCGACGAGGCGCGCGACGTGCTGGAGATGCGCGAGGCCGTGGAGCGCTCCACCGCGCGCCGCGCTCTGGCGCACGGGCGCCCCGCCGACGCGGTCGTCGAGGAGCTGCGGGCCCACGTCGAGCGCCAGCGGGCGGCGGCCACGCAGGGCGACGTCGACGCGTTCGCCACGGCCGACTCCGCGTTCCACGGCGTGCTCGTGCGGGCGTCGCGCAACCAGACCGCGGTGCAGTTCATGGGGCTGCTGCGCGACCGGCAGCTGCGCCTCATGTACCAGCACCTGCACGTGGGCCCGCAGGAGGTCGCCGCCGCGCTCGCCGAGCACGAGGCCATGCTGGCCGCCGTCGAGCAGGGCGACGCCGACGCCTACTGCGACCTGCTGCACGACCACGTGCGCCGGCACCGGGGCATCCTGTGAGGCGCAGCTGGCTGGGCGCGTTCGCCGCGCTGTTCGTGTGCTCCTGGGCGGGCAACCAGTTCACCCCCGTGCTCCTCATGTACGAACAGGTGCAGGGCTACGGCGACGCCACCGTGAACGCGTTCCTCGGCGTGTACGTGCTCGGCCTCGCGCCTGCGCTGCTCGTCGCGGGGACGCTGTCGGACCGGTTCGGGCGCCGCCCCGTCATGCTCGTCGGCACCGTCTGCGCGATGGCGGCCAGCGCCGTCCTCGCGCTCGGCTTCCTGGGCCCGGTGCCGATCTACGTCGGGCGGCTGCTCGCCGGGATCACGGTCGGGACGGCGACGTCGGTCGGGACGAGCTGGCTCAAGGAGCTGTCGCAGGTCCCGTTCGACCGCGACGCCGACTCCGGGTCCGGCGCGCGACGCGCGTCGCTCGCGTTCACGCTCGGGTCCGCCGTCGGGGCGCTCGTCGCCGGCAGCCTCGCGCAGTGGGGGCCGTGGCCCGAGGTGCTGCCGTTCGTCGTGCACCTGGTCGTCACGGCGCCGTTCCTGCTGGTCGTGCTCCGCACGCCGGAGACCGTCGCGTTCGGCGGGTCTCCCGGGCCGTGGTGGCGCGGCCTCCGCGTCCCGGCGGCCGGCCATCGTCGCTTCACCGGCGTGGTCGCCGTCGTCGCGCCGTGGATCTTCGTGGTCGCCGCCCTCGCCTACGGCTACGCGCCGGTGCTCCTGCGCGACCAGACGCAGGGCCTCGGCGTGGCGTACGCCACGCTCGTCACCGTGGTCGCGCTCGGCGTCGCCGCGGTGGTGCAGCCGGCGGCCAAGCGCCTCGACGCCGTCGACAGCGCGCGCGGGCTCGCCGTCGCGGTCGGCCTGCTCACCGTGGCCGTCGCGTGCGTGGGGCTGACCGTCACGACCGGCGGTCCGTGGTGGGGCGTGGGCGCCGCCGTGGTCGCGGGCGCCGGCATGGGGATCGGCCTGTCCTCGGCGCTCCTGGAGGTCCAGCGCATCGCCGGGCCGCGCCACCTGGCCGGGCTGACCGGCGTGTTCTACGCCGTCGCGTACGCCGGGTTCCTCACGCCTGCGGTGATGGCGGCGATCACCCCGCCGTTCACGACGGGGCAGCTGTTCGTGGCCCTCGTGGTCCTCGGGGCCGTCTCGACCGGCGCCGTCCTGGCGCGCTACCGCAAGCACCTCCCCGGGGCCTGACGCCCCGGTCGGGACCCCCTCCGGGCGCCGTCGGGCGCGGACCGGCATGGACCTGGGCAGACGGTTTCCGCCATAGTGGGTGCCGCTCGACGACGGAGGAGTGTCATGGCTGTGCGTTTCAACCCGCCCCCGGGGTGGCAGGTTCCCCCCGGATTCCGGCCCGACGCCGGGTGGGTCCCCGACCCCGCGTGGCCGCCCGCGCCCCAGGGTTGGGACTACTGGGTGGACGACGCCCTGACCGCCACGCGCCCGGCGCGGCCCGAGACGCCGGCCGAGGCGACCACCGTCATGGCGCCCGTCCCGGCCGCCGCCGCGCCCACCGCCGTCGCGACGATGCCCCCGGCCGTCGCGACCACCGCGGCGTACGCCGCGCCTCCGGTCGCCACCACCGCGACGTACGGCGCCCCGGTCGCGACCCTCGCGCCGCCGCCCCCGCCCCCGGTCGCGCCGGCCCCGCCCGCGCCTCCCGCGGTCGGGCACCCCGGCGACGACGCCGGCGTGATGGCTACCGTCTCGACCGCGCTGCGCGGCGTCGGCGACAGGCTCCGCGCGGGCCGCGAGGAGCGCGCCGCGCGCCGCGCCGCCGAGGAGGCCGCCGCCGCGGCCGCCCCGCGCCCCCGGTCCGCGCGCAAGGGGCGCCCGCCGAGCATGCTCGTCGCCGGCGTGGCCGTCGCGTGCCTCGCGCTCGGCTGCATCCTCGGCGTGACGGTCTCGATGATGCGCAGCTCCGACGCCGCGCAGGCCCTCGTGGACGCCAAGAGCACGATGGCGGAGGCCGAGCAGATCCGCGCCGACGCGCAGGCGTCCCAGGAGTCGCTCGCCGCGCAGAAGGCCGAGGTCCAGAAGCGCGAGGACGCGCTGAAGGAGCGCGAGAAGGCCGCCGAGAAGCAGGAGACCGAGCTCGCCAGCCAGCAGAAGGCGTTCCAGGACCAGCAGGCGCAGCAGGAACAGCAGCAGCAGGAGCAGGAGCAGCAGAACCAGGACTCCGCCTGGTTCTACTGGGACTGCAACGCCGCCCGCCAGGCCGGCGCCGCCCCGATCCAGAACGGCCAGCCCGCCTACCGCGGGGCGCTGGACCCCAACGGCAACGGCATCGCCTGCGAGGACGGCGAGTAGGGGCCGGTCAGCGCGTCCAGGGCAGGCGCAGCGACCCGGCGACGTCCTCCACCGTCCGGACGGAGGCGGCGTCGGACGGGTCGAGCCCGATGACGGCCCGCTCCTCCGCCGAGAGCTCGCCCGGGCAGTAGGCGCGCTTGACGTGCACGGCGACCGCGTCGCGCGCCGGGTTGGCGCACGCGAGGACGACGGCCCCGTCCCCCGGCGCCCAGTAGGACAGCTCGACGGCATGCTCCTCGCCGGCACAGGTCGCCGTGCCCGACGCCACGTGCCGGGTGCCCTCGCCGTAGATCACGTAGGTGTCCGCGGCCATGTCCTCCCAGCTCGCATTCCACGGGCTCCCCGGGTCCCACGGGCTCTCCGGGACCTGGGCGGCCGGGACGCCGCGCACCGACTCGTCGAGCCCGGCCAGGAGCCCCGTCCACCCGGTACCCGTGCCCGGCGACCCGAAGTACGGCTTCGTCGTGGGCGGGTGACGCGAGTCCTCCGTCGCCCGCGCCAGCACGCCGGCGGCGATCGCGGGGGTGACGTCGGCCCCGTCCACCGACGGGGTCGCGGCCCGCGGGTCGAACGACACCTTCGGGTCGAGCTGCGACCGGCGGTCGGGGGAGCCCACCTCCCCCGAGACGATCAGCCTGTCGACCCACATCACGATCGGTTCGGCCCGCTCCGACGTCCAGCGCACGTCCACGAGACGCGCGACGCACGCGCCCCACGCGGTGGTGCCCGTGGCGGCCGCCGGACCGATGCCGCCACCCTCGTCGAGCAGCGCCGGGACCCGCGGCGCGCCGAACCCCACCGCACCCAGCGCCGCCACGCAGGCGACGGCCACGACGGCGCGGTGCCGCACCGCCCGGTGCCGGCTGGAGCGCAGGACGGCGTCGAGGTCGAGGGTCGAGGGCGGGACGTCGGCGGTGGCCTGCCGCAGCCGGGCCACCAGCTCGTCGTCGGACAGGGGCGGTTCGGGGGTCATCGCGGTCCTCCCAGGGCGTCGAGGTCGAGAGCGGCACGCAGGCGGGACAGGCCGCGCGACGCGGTGGACTTCACGGTGCCGCGCGGGATGCCGAGCTCCCGGGACACCTCCTCCTCCGACAACCCGACCAGGTGTCGCAGCACCACGACCCGGCGCTGCCGCAGCGGCAGGAGGAGCAGGGCCCGGACGACGGCGTCCCGGTCGTCCACGGCGTGCGTGCCGTCGGGTCCGTCGGTGCGGCCCGCGGCGGCGGTCAGGTCGTCGTGGTCGGCGAGGACCTCGCGGCGCGTGCTCCGCCACGTGTCGATCCGGAGGTTGGCCAGCGTGCGGCGCGCGTAGGCGAGCGGGTCGCCCTCGCGCGCCCGGTGCCACGACCGGTAGGTGCGCTCGAGCGCCTGCTGCACCAGCTCCTCGGCGCGGTGCCGGTCGCCGCACAGCAGGTAGGCCGTGCGGTGCAGCGGGTCGACGGACGCCGCCATGAACGCCGCGAACTCCGCGTTGCGGCTCTGGTGGGTCACCTGGACGTCGACGTGCGCCTCGTCGTGCCAGGCGGCGGCGTCGGCGTCGTGGGTGGCTGTCACGACCGGTACACGGGGCAGGGCCGCCGAAGGTTCCCTCGGACCGGGATCTCGTCGCCGCTACCGGGCGACGACGTCCGCCTCCGCCCGCGCACCGTCCGTGAAGGTCAGCTCGGCGGTGCTGCGCAGCGCCGCCTCCCCGGGGGCCCAGACGGCCCACCAGCCGCCGGAGACGGTCGCCTCGACGCGCTCGCCGGAGGTGAGCGTGAGCGCGACGGACTCGACGTCGGGCCCGACGCGCCCGAACGCGGACGTCAGCGCGCCGTCGCCGGTCTCACCCGCGGACCAGGAGGCGGTGCCGGACTGGAGCGTCGTCAGCTCGCGCGGCCCGGGCGGCGCGGGCACCTGAGCCGGCACGGCCGCCCCGGCGACGACGTCGCTGGTCCCGGTCGCCTGCGACGTGACCAGGCACTCCCCGGTGGCGCCGTCGCCGACGAGGAGCACGTACGTGTACTCGCCGCGCTGCTCCGCGAGCACCGGGCTGATCGCGACCTCGGCGACGCGCGGCGCGCCCTCGTCCGCCACGATGGTGCGCGCCTCCGTGTCGCACGACGCGGCGCGCTCCGCCGTCTCGGCCGGCGTCAGCGTGGTGGGCACGGCCGTCCAGCTCGCGTACGCCGCCGTCGCTCCGGGCCACCAGACGGTGGCGACCCCGGCGACGGCCACGACGGCGGCGGCCGCCGCACCGGCCAGCACCGCGGGCCGCGGGGCCCGGCGGACCCGCGCCGCCCCGCGCGGGGAGTCGAGGATCGCCGCCAGCGCCACGTCGTCGGGGCGCCCGGGGGCGTGGAGCTCGCGGGCCGGGTCGAGGTCGGCGAGCTGGACCATCATGGGGGACTTCATCGCGCCTCCTGCAGCTTCTGGAGCACGGTGGCCGTCTCCGACGGCAGGCCCGAGTAGGCCAGCAGCCGCTTGCGGGCCCGGGTCAGACGGACGGAGAACGTCGACGGACGGATCCCGAGGACGCGGGCCCCCTCGACGGCGGTGAGCCCGTCCCACGCGACCAGGGCGATGACCTCCCGGTCCGCGTCGGTCAGCATCTCCCACGCGCGCCGCAGGTCGGCGCGCTCGGCCGCCAGGTCGTCCGTGCCCTCCTTGCCGGCCGCGGGCTCGCGCTCGAGCCGGACGCCGAGCGCCCGCCACCGGCCGTGGGTGCGCAGGTGGGTGGCGAGCACGTTGCGCGCGACGCCGAGCAGCCACGGCTTCGGGTCCTCCGGGACGTCCGGCAGACGGCGCCACGCGACCAGGAACGTCTCCGACACGACGTCGTCCACCAGGCTTGCCTCCACCCGACGCGCCACGAACCTCGTCACCGCCTCGTGCTGGTCCACCCACATCTGCGTCAGCAGCTCACGGGCGTGGGCGTCGTCCACAAAGAAACCTTCCGTCTACCACAGGAGTTGCCGGCAACCCCCCGAGTGCTACACCGTAGTCACCGCGAGCGCCGACGACGACGCCGCAGCAGCACGCCGGAGCCCACCCGAGGAGTGTCATGAGCCGAGGCAGGACCGTCCACCGCACCGTCGCCGCAGGTCTGGGCGCCACCGTCCTCGCGCTGGGGCTCGCCCTCGGCGCCGCGACGAGCAGCCAGGCCGCGACCGACGACACCGCCCCCGCCGAGAACCTGCCGGGCGTCCCCGCCCCCGGCAGCCCCGCCGCCGAGTGGGAGGCCTGGGCCGCGCAGGAACGCGCCGACGCCGAGGCCACCGACTGGAAGGCCGACGCCGCCGCCCGCGGCTGCACGCTGGAGGAGGTCACGGTCTCCGAGGAGGTCGACGCCGACTACAACCTCGCGATGGGCGCGCCCGCCGACCTGAAGACCCACCGTGTCGACCTGCTGGAGAAGTGCGCCGACCCCGCCGTCGACGACACCGCCGGCACCGCCGCCCGGTCGACGACGTCCGACGCCGCGACGCTCAGCCTGCCGTCCGGCGACCGGTGCGCGTCGACGTCGGGCCCCGGCACGATGTGCCTGCAGAAGAGCAGCGGCCGCATCTACGCGTCGTGGCTGTACCGCGGGTCGGGGTCGATCACCGGCTTCATGCGCATCTACCGCGTGTCCACGGGCGTGAGCGGCTGCCCCACCGGCACCACCTGGCTCACCGGCGCCTCCGCCACGTGGCACAACGGCGACACCCGCACCATCTCCAAGACCCGCACCAGCGCGGGCGGCTACTCCGCCCACATGTGGAAGAAGGTCCTCATCGGGCACACCGACCTGGGCGGCGCCTGCGCCTCGCTCTGACGCGCACCCGCACAGTGCCGAACAGGCAGTTGGCACCGCAATGAGGCCGTTTCGGGGCCCATAGCGGTGCCAACTGCCTGTTCGGCGCGAGGGTCTGTCAGAGCACGTGGGCGAGGAAGTCGCGCAGCCGGGGCTCGGAGGGGTTGTCGAGGACGTCGCCGGGGCGCCCCTCCTCGACGATCACGCCGTCGTCCATGAAGACGACGTGGTCGGCGACCTCGCGAGCGAAGCCGATCTCGTGCGTCACGACGATCATCGTCATGCCGGACCGCGCCAGGTCCTTCATGACGGCGAGCACCTCGCCGACGAGCTCCGGGTCGAGCGCGGAGGTCGGCTCGTCGAAGAGCATGAGCTCGGGGTCCATGGCGAGCGCCCGCGCGATGGCGACGCGCTGCTGCTGCCCGCCGGACAGCTGCGCCGGGTAGTGCCCCACCCGGTCGGTGAGGCCCACGCGGTCGAGCAGCTCGAGCGCACGACGTCGCGCCTCCGCCTTGGACAGCCCGCGCACCTGCACGGGCGCCTCCATGACGTTCTCCAGCGCCGTCATGTGCGGGAACAGGTGGAACCGCTGGAAGACCATCCCGATGCGGGAGCGCTGCTTCGCGATCACCTTGGGGTGCAGGCGGTGCAGCACGCCCTTGGCGTCGCGGCGGTAGCCCATGAGGTCGCCGTCGACGTGGATGGAGCCGGCGGTGATCTCCTCCAGCTCGTTGACGCAGCGCAGCAGCGTGGACTTGCCCGAGCCCGACGGCCCGAGCACCACGGTGACGGAGCCGCGCGCGACGTCCAGGTCCACGCCCTTGAGGACGTGCACGGCGTCGTGCCCGTGGCCGAAGACCTTGTGCACGCCGCGGACCTCGACCATCGCGACGTCGCTCGCCGCGTGGTTCGTGGGTCGGTTCTCCTCGCTCACGGGGTCACCTCCAGGAAGGGGTCGTCCTGGGTGGTGCCGGACGCGCCGATGAGGTCCTGCTTGGTGGGCTTGCGCCGTCCGCCGCGCGGGCCACGACCACCCCGGCCGCCGCGGTCGCCGTCGAACCCGCGGCCGTAGTGCCGCTCCAGGTAGTGCTGCCCGACCATGAGGATCGACGTGATCAGCAGGTACCAGAGCGCGGCCACGATGAGCAGCGGGATGGGCTGGTAGATGCGGGCGCCGATGGCGCTGGTGGCGTAGGTGAGCTCGAGGGTGAACGGGACGGCGATGACGAGCGACGTCGTCTTCAGCATGGAGATCGTCTCGTTGCCCGTGGGCGGCACGATGACGCGCATCGCCTGCGGCAGCACGACGCGGCGCATGATCTTGCCGTCCTTCATCCCCAGGGCACGGGCCGCCTCGGCCTGACCGGGGTCGACCGACGACAGCCCGGCGCGCACGATCTCCGCGAGGTACGCGGACTCGTTGAGCGCCAGGCCGATGAGGGCCGCCCAGAACGCGGTGATGACGTCGCTGGTGGTGAAGGTCCAGAACTCGGGGCCGAACGGGATGCCGAGGCTGAGCCGCGGGTACAGCACCGAGATGAGGCCCCAGAACACCAGCTGCGTGTAGATCGGGGTGCCGCGGAAGAACCAGATCCAGAACCAGGCCACCGACCTCATGACCGGGTTGTCGCTGCGCCGCATGATGGCGAGCAGGATGGCCAGCACGATCGCGATCGCCATCGAGCCGAACGTCAGGACCAGCGTCCAGCCCACCCCGCGCACGACGACGACGTCGCGCAGGTACAGCCAGACGGTGTCCCAGCGGAAGTTCGGGTTGGTGACGAGGGCGTTGACCGCCATCGCGGCGAGGACGAGGACGACCACCGCGGAGACCCAGCGGCCCGGGCGTGGCACCGGCCGGGCGTGGATCGGCTCAGGCAGCGAGCTCATGGGAAACCTCCGGGACAGCGGTCGAGCCTGGCGAGACCATCATGGCCTCGCCAGGCTCGACCAGCGAGAACGACGTCAGCCTGCCGGGTTCAGCTCCGCCTTGTCGAGCGCGGCGTCGCCGCTGCCCCACGAGTCGGCGATCGCCTTGATCGTGCCGTCGTCCATGAGCTTCTGCAGCGCGCCCTGGACCGCCTCGGCGAGCTTCGCGTCGTCCTTGGCGACGACGACGCCGTACGGCGCGGCGTCGGTCACGTCGCCCAGGGGCTCGATCGCGCCGCCGGACTGCTGCACGGCGTACGCCGTGATGGGCGAGTCGGCGTACATGGCCTGGAGCTTGCCGCCCGCGAGGTTGGTCGCGACCGCGGCCTGCGAGTCGTAGGGCAGGACGTCGATGGCGTCCTTGCCGGCGTCCGTGCACGTCTTCGACGCGGCGTCGAGCTCGTCCTGCTGGATGGTGCCGGTCTGGACGCCCACGGACAGGCCGCACAGGTTGGCCGGGTCGACGTTCTCCGGGTTGCCCTTCGCGACGGCGTACTGCGAGCCGGCGCTGAAGTAGCTGATCATGTTGACCGTCTTGAGGCGCTCGGGCGTGATCGTGAACGCGGAGAAGCCGGCCTCGTACTTGGAGCCGATCGCCGGGATGATCGCGTCGAACGTGGAGGACTGGACGTCGGCCTCGAGGCCCAGGGTCTTGGCGACCGCGCCCGCGATGTCGATGTCGATGCCGATCGGCGTCTTGTTGTCCGCGGCCACGAACTCCACCGGCGCGTACGTCAGCTCGGAGCCGATCGTGAGCTTGCCGTCGTTCGCGACGGCCTCCGGCACGGACGACGCCAGTGCGTCGTCGGTCGTGATGCCGGAGAGGTCGAAGCCCTCCGCGGAGGACGACGCGCTCGACGACGGGTCGGCACCACCGCCGGTCTCCTGCGAGGCCGTGGTGCAGCCGGTGAGGGCGAGGGCGGCGACGGCCGAGGTGACGACGGTCGCCACGAGGGCGGGGCGGGTGCGCATGGTGGGGCTCCGAAAGTCGTGCGGGGGTCTATGCATGAGTATGCAGCCCTATGCATGATCCTCCAAACCGCCTGGTGATCGGCGCGTGAACAGGTCCCGCAGGTTCGTCGTGAGCGCCCGCTGGAGCACCTCCGTCCCGTCGGGCGTCGTCACCGTCAGCGTGGGGAACCGTCGGCCGTGCCGCTCGACCCTGCCCTCCAGGTACGCCCGCGCCACCGCGAGGAGCTCGTCCAGCGACTCCGTAATCTCGTCGTCGTCGGGGCTCAGGGTCGGGATGGCGGTGCCGAAGCGGCCGTCCACGCTCAGCCAGAACATGTCGTCGCCCGGTGTCCTGACCTGCGCCCACCGCTCCGGCTCGCCCGGCCGCCAGAGCCGGGCGACCACGTCGTGGTCGCGGATCGTCACCTGACTCTCCAGCCCCGGCAGGTCGGCCGTCGCCGACTGCAGGTACGCCTCGATCTCGGACAGGTTCATCCGACGGAGTCCCGCTCGTGCCGCGCTACGTCCAGGCGGCCGAGGAACCAGTCGACCTGGTCGCGCAGGACGGCGATCTCGACCTCGCCCTGCCCCGTCATCCCGCGGAAGACGGCGCAGTCCGGGTCGACGGCGAACGACTCCCTGAACGACGGCGTGCATGGCGGGCCGTCGAGCCGGACGACGTGCACCAGGGTCGAGTGGCGAGCAAGACGGCCGGCATCGACCGCCCAGCCGCCGTGCGTCCAGCGGGATGACAACCCGGGCACGCTGCCGTGGACCACCCGGAGCCCGGCATGTATCTGCCCCCGCGCCTGCAGCCGCCGCCTCCGTCGCCGGTTCCACGGCTCAGCGATCGCGCTGCCGACGGCGTCGCCGACCAGGTCGCCGACCGCCTCCAGGATCTCTCCCAGCATGTACCGCGCCCCTCCGGCACCACGTCGTCGCGCGCCCTGCGCGGCGGGCACACGGTAGCCCCTTCCGCGGTCGCGACGACTCCCTCGCGGGACTTTCACCCGGTCGCCGGCAGGACGGCGGGCGGTGGCCGAGACTGACCGGGCCGACGGCGGGCCAGCCGCGGCGAGTACGGTCGGCCGGTGACCCCCACCACGACGGCGCTCGTCCTGGCAGCGGCGGTGCTGCACGCGGTGTGGAACGTGGCCGCGAAGCGGGTGGACGGCGACTCGCGCGTGTTCGTGTGGCTGTACGGCACCGCGTCGGCGGTGCTGTGGCTGCCGGTGGGGCTGGTGATCCTCGCGCGCGACGGCTGGCCCGACCTGGGCGCCCTGGTCGCCGCGGGCGCCGTGTCCGGGGTGCTCCACAACCTCTACGGCGTGGCCCTCAACACCGGGTACGCGCGGGCCGACCTGGGGATCGTCTACCCGACGGCGCGCGGCACCGGACCGCTGCTGACGATGTTCGTGGCGCTGGTCGTGCTGGGCGAGCACGTGGACGCGGTCAACGTGGTGGGCGGCCTCGTCGTGATCGCGGGCGTCGCGGTCGTCGCGAGCTCCGGCGCCTCCGGCGTGGACCCGTCGCGCGCGCTGGCCGGCGTGCGCTGGGGCGTCGCCACCGGCGCCGCGATCGCCGCGTACACGCTCTGGGACGGGCACGCCGTCACCACGCTCACCCTCGACCCGGTGGCCTACTTCGCCTGCAACGCGGTGTGGCAGTCGGTCACGCTCGCACCGATCCTGCGCGACCGCGGCCGACGCGCCGAGGCCGTGCGGATCGGCCGCCACCACCTGCGCGAGATCGCGCTCGTCGCGGTGCTCTCGCCGCTGGGCTACATCCTCGTGCTGGTCGCGATGCAGACGTCGCCCGTCGCGCTGGTGGCGCCGGCCCGCGAGTCGAGCATCGTCGTGGGCACGCTGCTCGCGTGGTGGCTGTTCAAGGAGCCACGGCCGGCGGTGAAGATCGTCGGGTCGCTCGTCGTGCTGGCCGGCATCGGCCTCCTGGCGGCCCCCGTCTGACGGGCACCACCTCGACGTGCCGCGCGCGCGACCCGGCCCTACGCTCCGAGCATGATCAGGTTCCTGCTCCGCACGGCCGTGTTCCTGCTGGCTGCGGTGGTGGGCGTCCTCGTCGCCGCGGGGATCTTCGCCGCCTTCGACCTCGAGACGTTCTCCATCAACTGGTCCGAGCCGCTCGGCTTCATCCTCGCCGTCGTCATCTTCGCCGTGGCGCAGGCGATCATCTCGCCGTTCCTCACCAAGGTGGCCCGCAACAACGCCCCGGCCCTCGTCGGCGGGGTGGGCCTGCTCTCGACGTTCGTCGCGCTCGTGGTCGCGGTGCTCGTCACCGACGGGCTCGACGTCGGCGGCGTCGCCGGCTGGATCATCGGCCCGGTGATCGTGTGGCTGGCGGGCATGCTGGCGGCGTTCATCCTGCCGCTCTTCCTGCTCAAGGAGGGCGTGGAGAAGGTCCGCGAGAACAGGGACGAGTAGCGCCGAGTCAGGTGTCGCGCTCGGTGATGGCGTCGTCCTCGCGGTGGTCGTCCTCCCCGCCGGGCGGGAAGTCGGCGCGGTCCGGGCGGGCGCGCAGGGCGAGGATGCTCACCAGCAGGCCACCCCAGACGACCGCCAACGAGAGCACCATGAGCAGGATCGCGGAGCCGTTCATCGGGCCGCCCCTTCCGTCGTCGGCGCCGTGACCGGCGGGTAGGCGGGCCACGCGACGAAGTCGTCCGGGCTGCGGCGCCAGCGCGGCAGCGTCAGCACCACGGCACCGACGACGAGGATCACGAGCGTGCCCCACCCGGCGTACAGCAGGTAGGTCGCGTCGTAGCCCTCGTAGCCGTTCTGCACCAGGTCGACGATGCGCGAGACCAGCATGTACGCGAGCACGGCCGGCACGATCGCCCCGACGCACACGTACCACCAGCGGCCTACCTGGAAGGTCGAGACGGCGTTGAGGTGATAGCGCAGCTCGGGGCTCGTGCGCAGCAGCCAGACGAGGAACACGCACATCAGCACGGCCGACGCGACGATGCCGACGTTGTTGGACCAGTTGTCGATCGTGTCGAGCGCGATGAGGCCCGTCGTCGTCGAGAAGCCCACCACGGACAGCACGGCCGCGACGACGCCGATCCACAGCACCGCCTGGCGGCGGGTGAGGCCGAACTTCTCCTGGAAGCCCGCCGACACGACCTGCAGGATCGAGATGAGCGACGTGAAGCCGGCCATCGCCAGCGACCCGAAGAACAGCGCGCCGAACAGCGGCCCGGCCGGCATCTCCGAGACGACGGCGGGGAACGTCACGAACGACAGGATCGGTCCCGTGATGCCCTCGAGGTCCGCGACGGCGACGCCCTGCTCGTGCGCGAGGAAGCCGAGGGCGGCGAACACGCCGATCCCGGCGAGCATCTCGAAGCCCGAGTTGGAGAACGCCACCACGAGGCCCGGCGACGTGAGGTTCGCGCGGCGCTTCCGGTACGACGAGTACGTGATCATGATGCCGAACGCGACCGAGAGCGAGAAGAAGATCTGCCCGTACGCGGCGATCCACACGTTCATGTCGCCCAGCGCCGACCAGTCGGGGGTGAACAGGGCGTTGAGCCCGTCGGTCGCGCCGTCGAGGAAGACGGCCCGCACCACCAGCACGGCGAACGCGACCACCAGCAGCGGCAGGAAGACGACGTTCGCCTTCTCGATGCCCTTGGCCACGCCGCCCACGAGGACGGCGATGGTGGCGACCCACACCAGCAGCAGCGGGATCAGCACCGCGGGGACGAAGTCGAGCGTGAACCACGCCCCGCCGTTCGCGACGTCGGAGAGCTGCAGGTAGTCGCCGGTGAAGAAGCCGGCCGTGTCGTCGCCCCACTTCAGCCTGAAGGAGTAGACGAAGAAGCTCAGCGCCCAGCCGATGATCGCGGCGTAGTAGATCGCGATGACGAAGCAGATCATCACCTGGAACCAGCCCAGGGTCTCGAGCCACGTCCGCACGCGGCGGAACACGGTCGGCGGGCCACCGCGGAACCGGTGCCCCAGCGCGTAGTCGAGGAAGAGGATCGGGATGCCCGCGGTCAGCAGCGCGATCACGTAGGGCACCAGGAAGGCGCCGCCGCCGTTCTCGTACGCGACGCCCGGGAACCGCCAGATGTTGCCCAGCCCGACGGCGGAGCCGATCGCGGACAGGATGAACCCGACCTGGCCGCTGAACTGCTCCCGGGGTGGGGATGTCGTCTCGGTGGATGCTGCACTCACAACCGTCGAACCTCCACGGTGAGGGACTTCCGCGTCAAACGCGTCTCACGTCGAGGCTGCCCCAGGTCGGCGGCCACGGCCACCGCTCGACACTGCCCGCCGCGACCGAGTATCAGGCCGCGAGCAGCCGGCCCACGAGGCCGCCGTGCAGCCGGCCCTCGGGGTCGAAGCGGTGCGCGAGGGCGCGGAAGTCGTCGAGGCGGGGGAACAGCGCCGCGACGTCCCGCGGGTCCAGGGTGCTGACCTTGCCCCAGTGCGGCCGCCCGTCCAGCGGCACGAGGACGGCCTCGACCTCGGGCAGGAGCGCGCGCACGTCGTCCTCACGCGGGAGCCACGTGAAGTGCAGCGCGACGGACGGCCCGTCGAACGGGCTGAGCCACAGGTCGTCGGCGGCGACGGTACGGATCTCGCTGGTCTGCAGCAGGGGCGCGATGCGCGGGCCGAGGGCCCGCAGCGCCTCGATCGCGGCCGGGGCGCTGCTGCGCGGCAGCAGGTACTCGGACTGCACCTCCTCGCCCGCCGACGGCGTGAACTCCAGGCGGAAGTGGCTCAGCCGCTCGTGCCACGGCCCCGGCACGCCGAGCTGCTCGGTGCACGCGGCCGGGTCCACGCCCGGCAGCGGGTGCACCGGCCGGTCCTCCCAGCGCAGGAACCCCGGGGCCATGCCGCGCACCTCCGGGCGACCGGCGGCGAGGTCGACGGCGGCCTCCGGGGAGTCCGCGCGGGCGACGGACTTGAACCACACGTGCCGCACGGCCGGCTCGTCCCAGCTCGTGAACGCGCTCACCGAGTAGGCGGCCGAGGTGATCGCGTCGAAGCTCGCGACGAAAGTGTCCCAGGGGACGTCGGCCGCGACGTCCTGCCGCACGACGTACGCCGGGACGGTGCGCAGCTCGACCCGCGTCACGACGCCCAGCGCACCCAGCGACACCACCGTGCCGGGGAAGACGTCCGGGTCGCCGGCGCGCGTGATGCGCCGCAGCTCGCCGCCCGGCGTCATGATCTCGAGGCCCTCGACGGCGCTCGCCAGCGACTGGTTCGTGTCGCCCGACCCGTGGGTGGCGGTGGCCACCGCGCCCGCCACGGAGATGTGCGGCAGGGAGGCCAGGTTGCCCAGCGCGCGGCCGGTCGCGTGCAGCGCGCGCGACACCTCGCCGTAGCGCAGGCCCGCGTTCACGGACACGACCTCGCCCTCGGCGCCGCCGTCGTCGGGCGTCACCGGCTCCACGGCCGGTCGGCCGTCGTCGAGCGCGTCCACCTGGACGTGCACGCCGTCCGTGTCGGCGACGTCGTTGAACGAGTGGCGCGACCCGAGCGCGCGCACCGGCCCGCCGGCGAGCAGCACGTCCGCGAGCTCCTCCAGCGACGTGGGGCGCGCGACGGAGCGCGCGGAGTAGGTGAGGTTCCCGGCCCAGTTGCGATGCACGGGTCCACCCTGCCATCCGCGGCGCTGACCTGCGGCTCGGTCCGGGGAATCGACCGGGCGCGGCCGGGCAGACTCTCAGTCCAGGTAGCCGGCGAGGTCGGCCACGGCGGCGGCGAGCGCCTCGAGCTCGCGCGGCGACGGCTCGCGCAGCCACTGCACGTCCACGTCGGCCCCGGCGCCCGATCCCCGGCCCGACGCCGCCGGCCAGCGCCACCGCCCGGCGACCACGCCGTCCACCGCCACGCAGTGCACGTACGCGCCCGTGCGGCCCGGGAGCGGCAGCGCCGGGTCGAACACCACGGGGCGGGTCTCGCGGTAGGAGAGCAGCAGCTCGTCGTAGGCCTGCAGCAGGTCGACGCGGGGCGGCCCGCCCGCGGCGTCGGCCCGGCCGGCAGCGCTCGCCTCGAGGGCGTCGGGCGTCGTGACCAGGGTCAGCCCCTCCAGGTCGCCGCCGCCCGGCACCTGCACCGCCTCCCCGGCGTCCGTCAGCGCGGCGAGCGCCGGCGTGAGCTGCCCGGCCGTGAGGCCGCTCCAGTGCCGCACGTCGCCGACCGTCGCGAACGCGCGGCCCGGCAGGTACCGGCGCCACAGCTCGACGGCGGCGGCCTCGGCGTCGAACCGCTCGCCCAGCGGCCCGTAGCCGGCGGGGACCCGGTCGTCGAACGCGGCGTACGACTGGTGCTGCAGCGGCGTCCCGGCCGGCGGCGGGCCGCTGACCACGAGCCGCCGCAGCTCCGCGTGCATGAGCATCTGCGTGAACGCGAGGCCGGGGGCGTCCGGGTCCAGCACCCCGCGGGCGACCAGCTCGGCCTTGATCTGGGCGCGGGTGCGCGGCCCGTCGGCGACGGCGGCCGCGACGGCGTCGGCCCCGGGGCCGAGGTCGCCGAGCTGCCACGCCTTCTCCGTCGACGCCATGAGCCGCGTGATCCGCGGGGCCGTGAGCTCCAGCAGCCAGCGCGCGTCGCCGGGCCGCACCAGGTGCCACGTGGGGCGCAGGACGTGGGTGCGCAGCAGGTCCCCCGCCGCCAGCGCCGCGTTGGTCGCCGTGCGTCCCGGCCGGGCGCCCGGCGCCACCCGCCGGGACACGCCCCACAGGGCGGGCTGCAGCTCCTGGCCCTGCACGGCCAGGAGGGCGCCGACGACGGCGGGCGCGTCGGGCAGGTGCGGCGCACGCAGCCCGATGGCCGCGAGGCGCGCGGCCCGGACGACGCCCGAGTCGGGCGCCGACCTGCTCAGGCGGGCCGCCCGGCGGGCTCGGCCTCGGCCAGGGGGATCCTGCCGCCCATGCCGACCATGTCGAGCACCTCGGCGACGGCCTCCGAGGGCTGGTACAGGCTCACGGGCGTGCCCGTCTCCTGGCCCAGCATGTAGACCTGCAGGATGAAGGCCACCCCGGAGGAGTCGATGAAGGTGACGTCCCGGGTGTCCAGGACGATGGGCTGCGTGGTCCCCCGGGCCGCCAGCGACGCCATCGCGTCGCTCGCCGCCTCGCGCAGCGCGGCGTCGACCTCGCCCCACAGGGTGAGGACGGTGGCGGCGTCGGTGGTCCGGGACGCGATCCCCGAGCTCGGTCCGGGGTCGCTGCTGGTGTCGATGTCCATGTGGTCGTGATGCTCCCGTGCGTGGGGCCCTACCGGCTGTGGACGCCGTCCGCGTCCTCTCCGTACAGCGAACGGCCCGCGTCGAGTGTTCCCCGGTCCGGCGGATTCGTCCAGCGTCCGTTCAATTCGGCGGGTCGGTCCCCGGGGGACCGGGGCCCGCCGGTCAAGCGTCGTCCAGGTCCGTGACGTCCGCGACCCGGGCGTCGAGGGCGCGCACCAGCTCCGCGCCGTCCACCGTGGCCGACACCCCGTGGCCGCCGCCCCCGACGGACACGCTCCCCGCCTCCGGGACGCGCGAGTCGGCGACGACCGGCCACGCGGTGAGCGAGCCGAACGGCGTGATCGTGCCCCGCTCGTAGCCGGTGACCTCGCGCGCCACCTCGCGGTCCGGCATGGACAGCCGGGACACGCCGAGCAGCGCGCGCAGCCGTGGCCACGCGATCGTGCGGTCGCCCGGCACGAGGACGAACAGGAAGTCGTCGTCGCCGCGCCGCACCACGAGAGTCTTGAGCACCTGCGACGGGGAGATGCCCCGCGCCTGGGCCGCCTCGGCGAGCGAGCGCACCGGCCCGTGCCGGACGATCTCGAACGCGATCCCCGACGCCTCCAGCGCCTCCCGCGTGCGCCGCTCGCCGGGCGTCTCCTGGGGCGTCTCCTCGGCGCTCACCCGGCGTCCGGGGTGCCCGTGGCGGCCGGGTCGTCCGTGGCGTCCGTGGCGGCGCCGTCCGGCTCCGTCGCGGACCCGTCGGCGGCGACGATCAGCGTGACGGTCGAGCCCTTCAGCCGCACCGTGCCCGCGTCGACGGTCGTGGTGACCACGGCGTCGTCCGCGACGCCCTCCGCCGGGTCGGTGGTCACCTCGAAGCCGGCCTCCTCGAGCACCGCCCGCGCCTCGGCGACGGTCTTGCCGGCGACGTCCGGCACGGGTGCCGCGTCCCCCCACGACAGGACGACGGTGGAGCCCTTCGGCACCGCGGTGCCCGCGCCCTTGGTGGCGACGACCAGGTCGCCGTCGTCGACGCCGTCCGCCGGGTCCGTGACCACCACGAACCCGAGGCTCTTGAGCTTCGCGCGCGCGTCGGCGACGGTCCACCCGGTGACGTCCGGGACCTTGACGGTGACCGGGCCGCTGGAGACGACGAGGCTGATGGTCGTGCCCTTCGTCACCTTCGTACCCGCGCCGCTCGTCCTCAGGACCTGGCCGGCGGGCGCGTCGCTCGCCCTGGTCGTCGTGTCGACCTTGAGGCCGAGCTTCTGGAGCTTCGCGGTCGCGGCGTCGACGCCCATCCCGCTGACGTCCGGCACGGTCACCTTCACCGGCGCCGTCGGCCCCTCTGGCTTGTCCGGGGTGCTGTCGCCCGGCTTCTTGATGGGCGCCCCCGCGGAGCCGTCCGTCGTCCCGGGCTTCGACGTGCCGCCGGACGACGAGCCGCCGGCCTTCTTCCCGTCGCTCTTCGACCCGTCGGACGTGCCGCCCTTCGACGTCGTGCCCTTCGCGCCGTCCGCGCCGGAGGTGCTGCCCGGCCCGTGCTGGGCGGCCTTGTCCTGCGCGGCGCCGGTCGCGCCCACGTCGTCCGCCTTCCAGGCCCGGTTCGGGATCGGCCCGGCGGCGAAGAACTCGAAGTGCCACGGCTCCGGCTTGGAGCCGTCCAGGCGCGCCCACGACGGGTTGTCCCAGCCGTAGTCCGGCCCGTGCACGCGCATCCACACGTACTGGGCCGTGGTGCCCGAGTTGATCGGGACGCCCAGGTCGACGGCGAGGCCCCAGCCGTGGTTCGACCAGCCCGGCGTCGCCGCGAGGTACCCCTTGGTCGCCTTGAGGCGCACCTGGGTGTCGAACGTGCGGTACGAGTCGGTCATCGGGATCGGCACCCCGAACTCCTTCTCGTACTCCACGCTCAGCGCCTCGAGCTGCTCCGCCGCGTCGCAGCGCAGCATGTGTCCGGGCGCGAAGTCGAGGGGGCACAGCGCCGACGCGGGGATCCGCCCGTTGGCGTAGCCCGACGTGCTGTTGCCGTACCGGTCCACCAGCTCCCGCAGGCTCGCCGTCAGCGTGGCCCGCGCGGCGTCCGAGACCTCCGCGCCGGCCGCGCCCGCCGGCAGGATGCCGGCGGCGAGGGTCGTCATCGACGGGTCGAGGAGCGTCGCCAGCCGCGTGGCCGCCACGACCACGTCGTCGAACGTCACGGCCTCCGCGTCGTGCTGCGACTCCGGCGGCGTGACGTCCTCCGCGCCGCTCCCCGGGACCGCGCCGTCGGGGGTCGTGCCCGTCACCGGGACCCGCGGCCCGGGAAGGACGCCGGCCTTCGCGGGACCGTCCCCCGCCTCGGGAGCCGGGTCGGACGCGTCACCCTCGTCCCCGGCGGGCCCGCCCGAGACGTGGTTCGCGACGGTCACGGCGTCCGCGACGCCGGGGACCGAGGTCGGCAGGTCCGCCGGCGGGTCGGTCACCAGGGGCGTCGGGGTCTCGGCGTCGGGCGAGGCGAACGGCGTGGCGGGGGTCGCGCCGGTCGGGTGCTGCGCCAGGTACGCGCTCAGGAGCATGCCGAGCTCGGCGGCCGCCTGCTCGACCTCGGGGGACACCGTCCGGCCGGCGTCCTTCGACGCGAGCTCCGCGCGCTCGAGGACGTCGAGGACCTCCTCGACCGTCGTCGGCCCCTCGACCGACGACGCGCCCACCACGCCCACCGAGACGCCCTCGACCCCCGCGCCGACCGACGGCGCGTCCTGCTCGGCGGAGACGGGGTTCCACGGGAGCCCGGCGACGGGCGCCGCGAGGAACGCCGCGGCCAGCACGCAGGTGGCCGTGGACGTGGCCAGCACCCGACCGACCCGGAGGCGCCGACGGACCGGCGTCTTCACCGCGTCCGCGCGCCCCATCTCGTCGGCGTCCCTCGGAGACCTCACGACGACGAACCTCCCCCATCGGCACTGCTCAGGCGCTCGGATCCTGCCACACCTCGGCGTCGTCGTGTGACACGGGCGACAGGACCGTCCCTCAACTGTGCGTCAGGCGCCTCGCTCCTGCCACCCCTGTGACGAGAGTTCATGCGACGCTCACCCGCACACCATCGGGGGAACGAGGCGGCGGGGTCGTGATACCCCGCGCCCGTCCCGCCGGGCGCGCGGCAGACTGGACGGCATGACCACCGTCGACCTCAACAGCGACCTCGGCGAGGGGTTCGGCCGCTGGACCCTGGGCGACGACGAGGCGATGCTCGACGTCGTCTCGTCGGCCAACGTGGCGTGCGGGTTCCACGCCGGCGACCCGGCCACCATCCGCGCCACCGTGCGCCTCGCGGCCGCCCGCGGCGTGACCGTCGGCGCGCACGTCGGCTACCGCGACCTGGCCGGTTTCGGCCGCCGCGACATCGACGTCCCGTCCGCCGAGCTGCAGGCCGACGTCGTCTACCAGATCGGGGCGCTGCAGGCGCTGGCCGCCGCCGAGGGCGCGCGCGTCACCTACGTGAAGCCGCACGGCGCGCTCTACAACACGGCCGCCGTGGACGAGCGGGTCGCGGCCGACGTCGCGGCCGCGGTCGCCGCCGTCGACCCGGCGCTCGTGGTCCTCGGCCTGCCCGGCACGGCCGCCCTCGCCGCCGCGGAGGCCGCCGGCCTGGCGACCGCCGCCGAGGCGTTCGCCGACCGCGCCTACTCCCCCGCCGGCACCCTCGTGCCCCGCTCCGCGCCGGGCGCCGTCATGCACGACCCGGACGTCGTGGCACGCCGCATGCTGCGGCTCGTCACCGAGGGCGTCGTGGCGGCCGTGGACGGCACCGACGTCGCCGTGCGCGCCGACTCCGTGTGCGTGCACGGGGACACCCCCGGCGCCGTCGCGATGGCGCGGCGGGTCCGCGAGGCGTTCGACGCCGCAGGGGTCGCGCTGGCCCCGTTCGCGCCCGTCCCCGCGACGCGCCCCGGTCGCTGACCGTGCGCGTCCTGCCCGCCGGCGACGACGCGCTGCTCGTCGAGGTGGACGGCCTGCGCCAGGCGCTCGCCCTGCACGCCACGCTGCGCGACGACCCCGTGCCGGGCGTCGGGCAGACGGTGCCCGGCGCGCGGACGCTGCTGGTCCCGTTCGACCCGTGGCGGCTGCCCGCGGTGCGCCTCGCCGCGCTCCTTCGCGAGCGTGCCGCCGCCGGGGCCGCGGGCGGGTCCGGGACGGCCGGCGGCGGGCGGCTCGTCGAGATCCCCGTCGTGTACGACGGCGAGGACCTGGCCGACGTCGCGCGGCTGCTCGGCTGGAGCGAGGACGAGGTGGTGCGGCGGCACACCGCCGCGGCGTGGGTGGTGGGGTTCGTCGGCTTCGCGCCGGGGTTCGCGTACCTGACCGGTGACGACGCGGGGCTCGTCGTGCCGCGGCGGGCGACGCCCCGCACCCGCGTGCCCGCCGGCTCCGTGGCGCTCGCCGGCCCGTACTCCGGCGTGTACCCGCGGGCGAGCCCGGGCGGCTGGCAGCTCGTCGGCCGCACCGACGCCGTCACGTGGGACCCGGACCGCGACCCGCCCACGCCCTGGTCGCCGGGCGACCGCGTGCGCTTCACCGCCGTGCGCGCGTCCGCCCTGGGGGCCGCTCTCGCTCACGGCGGCAGCTCGCGCTCGGAGCGGCAGTCCGAGCTGCCGACCCGGTCCCGAACTGCCGCGCCGACGGTCGGGGGCGACGCGCTGGAGGTCGTGGCCCCCGGCCTGCAGGCGCTGGTGCAGGACCTCGGGCGCCCCGGCCTCGCGCACCTGGGCGTCTCCGCATCGGGGGCCGCCGACCCCCGCAGCCTGCGCGCCGCGAACCGCGCGGTCGGCAACCCGGTCGGGGCGGCCGCCGTCGAGGCCGTGGGCGGCGGGATGCGGCTGCGCGCCCGTACCGACGTCGTCGTCGCCCTCGCCGGGGCGGACACGCACGCCGTCGTGCGGCACGACGGCGGAGAGCGCACCGCGCCCCGCGCCCGGGCGTTCCTGCTGCGGGCCGGCGACGAGCTCGCGCTGGGCGCCCCCACCCGCGGGCACCGGACCTACGTCGCCGTGCGCGGCGGCGTCGACGTGCCGCCGGTCCTCGGCTCCCGGTCCACCGACGTCCTCGCCCACCTCGGCCCGGCCCCGCTCGCCCCGAGCACCCCCCTGCGTTGTGGGGGGGGTTGTTTTGCCGGTGTGGGGGGTGGGAAAGGGGCCAGAACCCCCCACCACCCCTGGGGGGGGGGGGGGGGGGGAACCTA
>NZ_JBSGUW010000001.1:360186-410023 GCF_053608125.1 Isoptericola sp. NPDC055063
CCCCTCTGGTTGGGGGGGTTGCGGGTCACCGCACCCTGGTCGGCGAAACGCCCCCCACCCCCCCCCACGACCTCGGGGCGGTGGCGGTGGGGGACGTCGGGGCGCCGGACGTCGCGGCGCTGCCCGCGCCGGGCGAGCTCACGACGCTCCCCGTCGTCCTCGGCCCGCACGACGACTGGTTCACCGCGGACGCCGTCGAGCGGCTGACCGGGCAGGTGTGGACGGTCACCGAACGCTCGGACCGGGTAGGACTGCGGCTCGATGGCGCGCACCCGCTGACCCGGACGGAGGACGCCCACGCCCGGGAGCTGCCCAGCGAGGGCTGCGTGACCGGCGCGCTGCAGGTGCCGCCCGACGGCCTGCCGGTGCTGTTCGGCGTCGACCACCCGCTCACGGGCGGCTACCCCGTGGTCGCGGCGGTGGCCTCCACGCACCGGTGGCTGCTGGGCCAGCTGCCCCCGGGGGCGCGGCTGCGGTTCGTGCCGTCTCATCCGTTCGGCTGATCTGCGGCGAGCCCCCCAGGCGATGTGCCCGGGCGACGACCCGACCGACGATGGCGGCATCACCCGACGTCCCGGTGCGCACCACCCGCCCGGCCACCACAGAAGGACAGCCGCATGAAGCTCACGAAGTCGCTCAAGCCCGTCACCATCGCCGCCTCCGCGCTGATCGCGCTGGGCGCGCTCACCGCCTGCAGCACGGACGAGGGCACCGACGCCGCGGCGGACCAGAGCGCCGTCGCCGCGGAGGAGGCCCCCGCCGGCGCCGAGGCGCGGACGCCGTCCGACGTGCTGGCGTCGACCGCCTGGGAGACCACCGGCGCGACCGACGCCGACGGCGAGGACGTCGCGCTCGACGACGAGAACGTCAGCAACTTCGTCGGCTGGGCCTACTTCAAGGACGACGGCACGTTCACGATGTACACCCTGGACGACGCCCCGAAGATGCAGGGCGACTGGACGGTCGACGAGGAGGGCACGACCCGCCACATCGTCGCGAAGGACGACGCAGGCGAGGTGCAGTTCGAGCGCGACTCCGACATCGTCACGCTGACCGACGAGGAGTTCACCTACCGGGTGTTCCCCGAGGAGGGGAACACGGACGTGTACGTCGACATCGTCCACACCCCGACCGACCACGAGGAGCCGGCCGCGTCCTGAGCCCGGTCCCCTCGAGGCGCCCGCTCCCCCTCGGGGGGCGGGCGTCGCGTCGTCCCTGGCCCGGCCGGGTCAGGAACGCTCGGCGGCCAGCGCGGCGACGCCGGCGACGACGCGCTCGACGCCGAACCGCAGGGCGTCGTCACGGCCGCCGGGCTCGGCGTCGGCGAAGGCCGCCAGGGTGCGCGGGTAGTCGGCCGCGCGCTCGGCCAGGACGGGCCCGAGGCCGGCAGCGAGGTCGCCCTCCGGCGACGCGCCGCGCGGCTGCTGGCGCACGAGCGACATGACGTGACCGACGAGGAGGGCGAGCGTGTCGAGCTTCTCCGCGCCGCTGAGCGGGAGGTCCGCGAGCGCGGCGAGGCCGGCCTCGAACCAGGAGAGCTCGACGGGGCCGGGCACGTGCGGCCGCTGGGCGAGCTCCACCGACCAGGGGCGGTCGAGCGCCCGCGCGTGGACGGCGCCGGCCCAGGCGGTCAGCGCGGCCCGCCAGTCCGGCCCCGCTGCCGCGGGCGGCGGGTCCCCGAGCGCCGCGTCGAGCAGGAGCGCGTCCAGCTCGACCCGCCCGGGCACGTAGCGGTACAGCGCCATCTTGGTGGTGCCCAGGCGCTCGGCGACGCTCTGCATCGTCACCGCGTCGAGGCCCCGGGCGTCGGCGATCTCCGTCGCCGCTGCCACGACGCCCTCGACGCTGAAGCGCGGCTTGGGGCCGCGCCGCGGCGGCGCCTCGCCCCGCCACAGCAGGGCGACGACGCCGTCGACCCCCGTCGCGCCGTCCCGCTCGTCCGCGCCCATCGCGCTTCCCCTCGCCCCGGCCGACGCCGGGGGGTCTCGTGCCGGAAAGGTATTGCGTCCATCGTATGCGGTTATTTACTGTGTCCATAGGACGCAGTTCTGACCTACCCAGGAGCACACCATGACCGGCACGAAGATCCTCATCTCCGGCGCGAGCATCGCCGGGCCCGCGCTCGCCCGCTGGCTCGGCCGCAACGGCTTCGACGTCACCGTCGTCGAGAAGGCGCCCGCGATCCGGCCCGGCGGCCAGGCCGTCGACTTCAAGGGCCGCACGCACCGCGACGTCCTGGACCGCATGGGGATCCTCGACGACGTCCACGCCCGCCAGACCCCGCGGACCGACTGGCGCATGGTCGACGCCGACGACCGGGTGCGCGCCGTGATCCCCGGCGAGTTCATCGGTGGTGACGTCGAGATCCTGCGCGGCGACCTCGCCGCGATCCTGCACGAGCACGGCGCCCGCGACGCCGAGTACGTGTTCGGCGACGAGATCGTCGGCACGACCGAGACGACGGACGGCGTCCAGGTCGCGTTCGCGCACCGGCCCAGCGAGCGGTTCGACCTCGTGATCGGGGCCGACGGCGTGCACTCCGCCGTGCGGCGGCTCGCGTTCGGGCCCGAGGAGCAGCACGTGCAGCACCTCGGGCACTACTACGCCGTGGCCGACGCCGCCGCGCCGCTCGACGGCCTCGAGACCCGGCGCCCCGACGGCCGCGCCGTCGCCTACGGGTACAACGAGCCCGGCCGGCTCGCGCTGCTCGGCGGGCAGAAGGCGCCGAGCCTGTTCGTCTTCCGCGCCGACCGCCCGGACTACGACCGGCACGACGTCGCCTCCCAGCGGGCCTTCCTCGAGCGCGCGTTCGCCGGCGCCGGCTGGCGCGTGCCCGCCGCGCTCGACGCCGTCCGCCGGTCCGACGACCTCTACCTCGACGCCCTGGCGCGCACCCGCATGACGTCGTTCACGCGCGGGCGGTTCGCCCTGGTCGGCGACGCCGGGCACGCCAACACCCTCGGCGGGTTCGGGACGGGCCTGTCCCTCGTCGGCGCCTACGTCCTCGCCGGCGAGCTCGTCGCGGCGCGCGGCGACCACGAGGCCGCGTTCGCGGCCTACGACCGGCGGATGCGCAGGCCCACGAAGGTCGCCCGGTCGGGCAACGCCGGGCCGTTCCTCGCGCCGCCGTCCGCCGCCCGCATCCGGATGCGGGACTGGACGTTCGCGAACCGGTGGGCGTACCGCGCCATGCTGTGGATGACGGACGCCTTCGCGACCGACGACAGGATCCCGGCCTACGACCTACGGTGACCTCCCCCTGCGCTGAGCAGGCTCCATCCGGAGCACGCACGCCCCCGAGCGCGCGGGCCACGGGGCCCTCACCGTATGGCTTCCGTCAGGGTGCGACCCGGGCCCGTATGGGTCCCGTAAGGACGGGCTTCCGGGCCTCGCGGCGGGTGTTGCATCGACGTCGGCACCTGAGAAGAGGTGCCCGGCCGGGCCCCTCCCCGGGGCGGCCGCCGTACTCGAAGTGGGGACGTGCTGGTGCTCGACGTCGTCTACGTGCTGGGCGTGATCGCCCTGTTCGCTCTGGTGGCCGGGATCGCGAAGGCGGTGGAGCGGCTGTGATCGTCATCGAGCTCGTCGCCGCGGCGCTCGGCGTGGCCGCGCTGGTCTACCTCGTGGTGGCCCTCGTGAAGCCGGAGAAGTTCTGATGGGCTGGGTGTGGGCGGTCCTCGCGCTCGGGACCGTCGCCCTCGTCCTCACGGTCGTCCACCGGTCGTTCGGCGACTACATGGCGACCGTGTACACCACCCCCCGCGACTGGCGCGTCGAGCGGGGCCTGTACCGCGTGCTGGGCGTCGACCCGCGCTCCGGGCAGACGTGGCAGGCGTACGCACGCGGCGTGCTGACCTTCTCGCTCGTCGGGCTGCTGATCGTCTACGCCCTGCAGCGCACGCAGCAGTGGCTGCCGTACTCGCTGGGGCTGCCCGCGGTGCCGTCGGACCTGTCGTTCAACACGGCCGCGTCGTTCGTGGGCAACACGAACTGGCAGTCGTACTCGCCCGAGCAGACCGTCGGGTACACGGTGCAGCTCGCCGGGCTCGCGGTGCAGAACTTCGTGTCCGCCGCGGTCGGCATGGCGGTGGCCGTGGCGCTGGTGCGCGGGTTCGCCCACCGCCGCACGGGGACGATCGGCAACTTCTGGGTCGACCTGGTCCGCGGCTCCCTGCGCATCCTGCTGCCGATCTCGGTGGTCGGCGCGGTCGTGCTCATGATCGGCGGCGTCGTCCAGAACTTCGACGGCTTCACCGACGTCACGACCGTGGCCGGGGGCGCCCAGAGCATCCCCGGCGGACCCGTGGCCTCGCAGGAGGTCATCAAGCTGCTCGGCACCAACGGCGGCGGGTTCTTCAACGCGAACTCGGCCCACCCGTTCGAGAACCCGACGGCGTGGACGAACGTCGTCGAGGTGCTCCTCATGCTGGTCATCCCGTTCTCCCTGCCCCGCACGTTCGGGCGGATGGTGGGCGACCTGCGGCAGGGGTACGCGATCCTCGCGGCGATGGGCGTGATCTTCGTGGCGTCGTTCGCCGCGCTGACGGCGCTCGAGTCGGCCGGCAACGGCACGGCCCCGCAGCTCGCCGGCGGCGCGATGGAGGGCAAGGATGCGCGCTTCGGCATCGTCGGGTCCACGCTGTTCGCGACGACGAGTACGACGACGTCGACCGGCGCGGTCAACGCGATGCACGACTCCTTCACCGCGCTGGGCGGCATGCTGCCGATGCTCAACATGATGCTCGGCGAGGTCGCGCCCGGCGGCGTCGGGTCGGGCCTCTACGGCATGCTCGTGCTCGCCGTCATCGCGGTGTTCGTCGCCGGCCTGCTCGTGGGCCGCACGCCCGAGTACCTCGGCAAGAAGATCGGCCCGCGCGAGATCAAGCTCGCGAGCCTGTACATCCTCGTCACCCCGACCCTCGTCCTGGCGGGCACCGCGCTCAGCTTCGCGATCCCCGCGGTGCGCGAGAGCGTCGTGGGGACGACGATCTGGAACCCGGGCGTGCACGGCATGTCCGAGGTCCTGTACGCCTTCACCTCCGCGGCGAACAACAACGGCTCCGCCTTCGCCGGCATCACGGCGAACACCCCCTGGATGAACACGGCGCTCGGCGTCGCGATCCTGCTCGGGCGCTTCGTGCCGATCGTGCTCGTGCTCGCCCTCGCCGGGTCCCTCGCCCGGCAGGACAAGGTCCCGGCCACCGCCGGCACGCTGCCGACGCACCGCCCGCAGTTCGTCGGGCTGCTCGTCGGGGTCGTCGTCATCCTCACCGCGCTCACCTACTTCCCCGTTCTCGCGCTGGGTCCCCTGGCGGAAGGGCTCGTGTAACTCATGGCCACCCTCATCGACACCCCGAACCCGTCGTCCCCCGCGTCCTCGACGACCGCCCGCACGCCGGGCGGGGCCTTCTCCTGGGCCCAGGTGCGGACCGCCCTGCCGGGCGCGTTCCGCAAGCTCGACCCGCGCCAGATGTGGCGCAACCCCGTGATGTTCGTCGTGTGGGTCGGCGCCGCGCTGACCACCGTGCTCGCCGTCGTCGAGCCGTTCCTCGGTGGGCCCGTGACCTCGGGCGGCACCGCCGTCCCCGGCTCGTTCACGGCCGTGATCGCGCTCTTCCTTTGGCTCACCGTCGTGTTCGCGAACCTCGCCGAGTCGGTCGCGGAGGGCCGCGGCAAGGCGCAGGCGGACACGCTCCGGCAGACCCGCACGGCCACGGTCGCCCACCGCGTCGCCGCCTACGACGACGCGGCCGACCCCGACGCCCTGCGCGCCGCGCTCGACGACGTGTCGTCCGCCGACCTGGACCTCGGCGACGTCGTCGTGGTCACCGCGGGCGACCTCGTGCCGGGCGACGGCGAGATCGTGCGCGGCATCGCGTCCGTGGACGAGTCCGCCATCACCGGCGAGTCCGCGCCCGTGATCCGCGAGTCCGGGGGCGACCGGTCCGCCGTCACCGGCGGCACGCGGGTGCTGTCCGACCGGATCGTCGTGCGCATCACCTCGAAGCCCGGCGAGACGTTCGTCGACCGGATGATCGCGCTCGTCGAGGGCGCCAGCCGGCAGAAGACGCCGAACGAGATCGCGCTGAGCATCCTGCTCGCGTCGCTGTCGATCGTGTTCGTGGTCGTGGCGCTCACCCTGAACCCGATCGCGTCGTACGCGGCGAGCCCGGTGAGCGTGGCCGTGCTGGTCGCGCTGCTGGTGTGCCTCATCCCGACGACGATCGGCGCGCTGCTGTCCGCCATCGGCATCGCCGGGATGGACCGCCTGGTGCAGCGCAACGTGCTCGCGATGTCCGGCCGCGCCGTCGAGGCCGCCGGCGACGTCACCACGCTGCTCCTCGACAAGACCGGCACCATCACCTACGGCAACCGGCAGGCGAGCGAGTTCCTGCCGCTGTCCGGCGTCGACGCCCGCGACCTGGTGCGCGCCGCCGCCCTCTCGTCCCTCGCCGACCCGACGCCGGAGGGCGCGTCGATCGTCGCGCTCGCCGCCCGGGCCGGGGCGGACGTGGGCGACACCGCGCCCGGCGAGGTCGTGCCGTTCACGGCCCAGACCCGCATGTCCGGCCTCAACGAGCCCGACGGCACGCAGATCCGCAAGGGCGCCGGCAGCGCGGTCATGGCCTGGCTGGCCGACGACGCCCCCACGGCGGGCCCCGTCGCCGCCGAGGTCGAGGACGCGGTGGAGCGGGTCGCGCGGTCCGGCGGCACGCCGCTGGTCGTGGCGGTCCGGGCGCCGGGCGGGGCCGGGCGCGTGCTCGGCGTCGTGCACCTCAAGGACGTCGTCAAGGAGGGCATCGCGGACCGGTTCGCCGAGCTGCGGTCCATGGGTATCCGCACCGTCATGGTCACGGGCGACAACCCGCTGACCGCCGCGGCCATCGCCGCCGAGGCCGGCGTCGACGACTACCTCGCCGAGGCCACGCCGGAGGACAAGCTGGAGCTCATCCGGCGCGAGCAGGAGAGCGGCAGCCTCGTCGCGATGACCGGCGACGGCACCAACGACGCCCCCGCCCTCGCGCAGGCCGACGTGGGCGTCGCCATGAACTCGGGCACGTCGGCCGCGAAGGAGGCCGGCAACATGGTCGACCTCGACTCCGACCCCACCAAGCTCATCGACGTGGTCCGCATCGGCAAGCAGCTGCTCATCACGCGCGGGGCGCTCACGACCTTCTCCATCGCGAACGACATCGCCAAGTACTTCGCGATCATCCCGGCGATGTTCATGGGCGTTTTCCCCGGGCTCGAGGCGCTCAACATCATGGGCCTGAGCTCGCCGTCGTCCGCCGTCGTGTCGGCGATCGTGTTCAACGCGCTCGTCATCGTGCTGCTCATCCCGCTGTCCCTGCGCGGCGTGCGATACCGGCCCATGGACGCGTCGAAGACCCTCGGGCGCAACCTCCTGGTCTTCGGCCTCGGCGGCGTCGTCGCGCCGTTCGTCGGCATCTGGCTCATCGACCTCGTCGTGCGCCTCGTCCCCGGCTTCTGAGCAGCACGGTCCTGAGCAGGAAGAAGGAACACCCATGAATGCCACCACCCGCAGCACCGGCCGCACCCTCGGGGTCGCGGTCCGGGCGATGATCGTCCTCACCCTGCTGCTCGGCGTCGGCTACACGGCGGCGCTCACCGGCGTCGGGCAGCTCGTGCTGCCGGCGCAGGCCGACGGCTCGCTCGTGCGCGACGGCGACGGCACCGTCGTCGGCTCGGCCCTCATCGGCCAGGGCTTCGTCGACGCCGACGGCGCGCCCCTGCCGCAGTACTTCCAGCCGCGGCCGTCGGCCGCGGGCGACGGCTGGGACGGCGCGGCGTCGTCCGGGTCGAACCTGGGCCCGGAGAACCCCGACCTCGTCGCGGCGATCGAGGAGCGGCGCGCGGCCGTGGCCGCGCTCGAGGGCGTGGCGGAGGCCGACGTCCCGGCCGACGCCGTCACCGCGTCCGGGTCGGGGCTGGACCCGCACATCAGCCCGGAGTACGCCGACCTCCAGGTCGCGCGGGTCGCCGCCGCGCGCGACCTGCCGGAAGAGGAGGTCGCGGACCTCGTCGCGAGGCACACTGAGGGTCGCGCCCTGGGGTACCTCGGGGAGCCCGTGGTCGACGTGCTGGAGCTCAACGTGGCCCTCGACGAGAGCACGACCGAGCTCGGGAGGTGAGCATGGGTCGCGGCAGGTTGCGCGTCCTCCTCGGTGCGGCGCCGGGCGTGGGGAAGACCTACGCCATGCTCGAGGAGGGCAAGCGGCTGCGCGACGACGGCCGGGACGTCGTGGTCGCGCTCGTGGAGACGCACGGGCGCGCCGCGACCGCCGCGATGGCGGGTGGCCTGGAGGTCGTGCCCCGCACCACGGTCACGCACCGCGGCGTCGAGCTCACGGACCTGGACCTCGACGCCGTCCTCGCGCGGCGGCCCGAGGTCGCGCTGGTCGACGAGCTCGCGCACACCAACGCCCCCGGCCTCGCGCACGCGAAGCGGTGGGAGGACGTCGACGCCCTGCTCGACGCCGGCATCGACGTCCTGTCGACCGTCAACATCCAGCACATCGAGTCGCTCAACGACGTCGTGCAGAAGATCACCGGGGTGGCGCAGCAGGAGACCATCCCCGACGCCGTGCTGCGCGCCGCCGACCAGATCGAGGTCGTGGACCTCGCCCCGCAGGCGCTGCGCGACCGCCTCTCGTCCGGCGTCGTCTACCCGGCCGAGCGGGTGGACGCGGCGCTGTCGAACTACTTCCGCCTCGGCAACCTCACCGCGCTGCGCGAGCTCGCCCTGCTGTGGCTGGCCGACGAGGTCGACGCGGCGCTGCAGCACTACCGCACCGAGCACGGCATCGACTCCACGTGGGAGGCCCGCGAGCGGGTCGTCGTGACGCTCACGGGCGGCCCCGAGGGCGAGACGCTGCTGCGGCGCGGGGCGCGCATCGCGGCCCGGTCCGCCGGCGGCGACCTGCTCGCCGTGCACGTCACCAGCCAGGACGGGCTGCGCGGCGCCACCCCCGGCGCGCTCGCGCGGCAGCGGCTGCTGGTCGAGGAACTCGGCGGCACCTACCACCAGGTGGTGGGCGACGACGTCCCGACGGCGCTCGTCGAGTTCGCGCGCGGCGTCAACGCGACGCAGCTCGTCATCGGGGTCTCCCGCCGCGGCCGCCTCGCCGCCGCGCTCAGCGGCCCCGGCATCGGTGCGACCGTGACGCGCGAGGCCGGCAACATCGACGTCCACATCGTCAACCATGCGGCCGCGGGCGGTCGCTCCCGCCTGCCCCGCATGGGCGGCGCCCTGTCGGCGAAGCGGCGCCTGGCGGGCTTCCTGCTCGCCATCCTGGGCGGGCCGCTGCTCACGTGGGGGCTGGTGACGCTCCGCAGCGAGGAGTCCATCGTCTCCGACGTGCTGTCGTACCAGCTGCTGGTCGTCGTCGTGGCGCTGGTCGGCGGGGCGGGGCCGGCGGTCTACGCCGCGGTCCTGTCCGGCATCACGCTCGACTTCTTCTTCGTCGAGCCGATCCACACCATCACCGTGGGCGAGCCGCTGCACGTCGTCGCCCTCGTCCTGTACGTCGTCACGGCCGTGCTGGTGAGCGTGGTCGTGGACCGCGCCGCCCGCACCACGCGCGCCGCGCACCGCGCCGCGGCCGAGTCGGAGGTGCTGGCGACGGTCGCGGGCAGCGTGCTGCGCGGGCAGGACGCCGTGCAGGCGCTGGTGAGCCGGGCGCGGGAGGCGTTCGGCCTCTCCGGGGCGCGGCTCGTCGCCGGCGGGGTGGTGCTCGCCGCGGACGGCGAGGACGACCCGGCAGGCCCGCGCACGACGATCGACGTCGACGACCGCGCCGTCCTCGAGCTGTCCGGGGGCGACCTCGCGGCCTCCGAGCGTCGCCTCCTCAACGTCATCGCGGTCCAGCTGCAGGCCGCTCTGGAGCGCAGCGACCTGGCCGAGGTGGCGAGCGAGGTGGACCAGCTCGCCGAGTCCGACCGCGTGCGCAGCGCCCTGCTGTCCGCGCTCAGCCACGACCTGCGCCGCCCGCTGAGCTCCGCGGCCGCCGCGGTGAGCGGGCTGCGCTCCGCCCGCGGCGCCCTCAGCGAGGCGGACCGGGACGAGCTGCTGGCCACAGCCGACGAGAGCCTCACCGCCCTGGCCACCCTCATCACCGACCTGCTCGACGTGAGCCGCCTCGAGGCGGGCGTCCTGGCCGTCTCGCGGGCGCCCGTCGAGACGGCCGACGTCGTGCTGCCCGCGCTCGACGAGCTCGGCGTCGGCCCCGGCGAGGTGGAGCTCGACCTCGACCTCACCGCGCCGAGCGTCGTCGCCGACTCCGTGCTGCTCCAGCGCGTGCTGGTGAACCTGCTGGCGAACGCCCTGCGGCACTCGCCCGCCGGACGCCGGGTGCGGGTCTCGACCAGCACGTTCGCCGGCACGGTCGAGATCCGGGTGGTCGACCACGGCCCCGGCATCCCCGCCGACCGGCGCGAGGACGTCTTCGTGCCGTTCCAGCGGCTCGGCGACACCGACAACACGACCGGGCTGGGGCTCGGCCTCGCGCTGTCCAAGGGGTTCGTCGAGGGCATGGGCGGCACCCTGACCCCCGAGGACACCCCCGGCGGCGGCCTCACCATGGTCGTCGCCCTCCCCGCCGCGGGGGCGACCCGTCACCCCGAGGACCCCGACCAGCCGGAGGCGACCGCCCCATGAAGATCCTCATCGCCGACGACGACCCGCAGATCCTGCGCGCCCTGCGGATCACGCTCACCGCGCAGGGGTACGAGATCGTCACGGCGACCACCGGGACGCAGGCGATCGCCCGCGCCATCGACCACCGCCCCGACGTGTTCATGATCGACCTGGGCATGCCGGAGCTGGAGGGCATCGACGTCATCCACGCCGTCCGCGGCTGGTCGGACGCCCCGATCCTCGTGGTGTCCGGGCGCACGGGAGCGGCCGACAAGGTCGAGGCGCTCGACGCCGGCGCGGACGACTACGTGACGAAGCCGTTCTCCATCGAGGAGCTGCTGGCCCGGATCCGCGCCCTCACGCGGCGCGTGACGCACGAGGACTCCGACCCGGTGGTGCGGTTCGGCGACGTCACCGTGGACCTCTCCGCGCACAGCGTCACGCGTGCCCGCGGCGGCCAGACCGAGCACGTGCGCCTTACGCCCACCGAGTGGCAGATGCTCGAGCGGCTGGTGCGCAACCCCGGCAAGCTCGTCACGCGCCAGACGCTCCTCACGGAGATCTGGGGGTCGGAGCACGTGAGCGACACCGGGTACCTGCGGCTGTACGTGGCGCAGCTGCGCAAGAAGCTCGAGCCCGACCCCGCCGCCCCGCGCTACCTCGTCACCGAGTCCGGCATGGGCTACCGCTTCGACCCGGACGGCGGCCAGGCGTGAGGATCGGGCCTCTCCCGGTATGCGTTCCGTGAGGTCCGGGTCCCGCGCGCCCGCGCCGCAGTAGACCGGAGGCATGAGCCTCACGACGCTGGTCACCGCCCTGTTCCACCCCCGGCTCGCGGCGCCCGAGGGGTGGCCGGAGGACACCGAGGTCACCCGCGACGACGTCCTCGTCGACCGCACGAGCCTGGCCCGGCTCGCCGAGCACTGCGCCACGCCGCGCGTCTACGTCCCGGTGGGCGCGGACGTCACGCGGGTCGACCGGTTCTGGGGCGACGCCGAGGTGCGGACCGTCGTCCTCGCCCGCGTGGTGGACGCCGTCCCGCGGCTCGGGGACGACGCCCGGCAGGCCTGGCTCGACGCCGACCTCGGCGCGTGTGCCGTCCTGCTCGACCGGGCGCGGCTCGTGGGCCGGTCGTCGGCAGAGCCGCTGCGCCCGTTCACCGTGCACCCGGCGCCGGGCCGCGGCGGGCCGGCCGCCCGCCTCCCGCGCGACCTGCGCCGCGGCGACGTCCTCGCCATCCCGTGCGCCGGGCTGGTCGACGCCGCCGGGCTCGTCCGGTAGCCCGGCGGACATGACGGAGGCCCGGCGGGCGTCACCCACCGGGCCTCCGTCATCGGCTGCGGGCCGTCAGGCCTTAGCGCCCGCTCCCACCGGCTCGCGGCCGGCGTCGTCCGTCGCAGGCTCGGCCTGCGGGGCGTCGTCCTGCGCGTCGTCCTGCGAGGGGTCCTGCGCGGCGTCGTCCTCGTCGAACAGGTGCTCCGACGACGCGGCGCGGTACTGCTCGAGGTCGAGGATGCCCTCGCGCTTGGCGACGATCGTCGGGACCAGGGTCTGGCCGGCGACGTTCACCGCGGTGCGGCCCATGTCGAGGATCGGGTCGACGGCGAGCAGCAGGCCCACGCCCGCGAGCGGCAGGCCCAGCGTGGACAGCGTGAGCGTCAGCATGACCATCGCGCCGGTGAGGCCGGCGGTCGCGGCGGAACCCACCACGGACACGAACGCGATGAGCAGGTAGTCGGTCAGCGACAGGTCGATGCCGAAGATCTGCGCCACGAAGATCGCGGAGATCGCCGGGTAGATCGAGGCGCAACCGTCCATCTTCGTCGTCGAGCCCAGCGGCACCGCGAACGACGCGTACTCGCTCGGCACGCCGAGGTTCCGCTCGGTGACGCGCTGCGTGACGGGCATGGTGCCCACCGACGAGCGGGAGACGAACGCGAGCTGGATCGCCGGCCACGCGCCCTTGAACCAGGAGATGACGCCGAGGCCGTTGGCCTTGAGCAGCACCGGGTAGACGACGAACAGCACGAGCGCGAGGCCCACGTAGATCGCCACGGAGAAGGAGGCCAGCGAGCGCAGCGACTCCCAGCCGTAGGTGGCGACGGCGTTGCCGATGAGGCCCATCGTGCCCAGCGGGGCCAGGCGGATGATCCACCACAGCACCTTCTGCACGATGGTGAGCGCCGACTTGTTGAACGCGAGGAACGGGTCGGCCTTGGCGCCGGACTTCAGCGCCGCGATGCCGATGACCAGGGCGACCACGAGGATCTGCAGCACGTTGAAGCTGATGCCGGTCTCCGCGGTGAACGCGCCGTCCGCGCCCGCCTCGACCGACGTCGAGGCGCCGAGGCCCAGCACGTTGGTCGGGATGAGGCCGTTGAGGAAGTCGAGCCACGTGCCGGTGGAGGACGGCGCGGCGCCGTCCGCGATCGACAGCGTCGTGTTGTGGCCGGGCTGGAACACGAGGCCCAGGCCGATGCCGATCGCCACCGCGATCGCGGACGTGATCGCGAACCAGAGCAGCGTCTGGCCGGCCAGGCGGGCCGCGTTGGTGACGGTGCGCAGGTTGGCGATCGACGCGACGATCGCCGTGAAGATCAGCGGCGGCACGATCGCCTTGAGCAGGGTGACGAACGACGAACCGATGGTGGCGAGCGTCGTCGTCAGGCCGTTGGGCGTCTCGCCGTCGGCCTGCGGGCCGAGGGCCAGCGCGAGCCAGCCGAGCAGCACGCCGAGGCCCAGGCCCAGGAGGATCTGGGTCGAGAACGACGGGAAGCGCAGACCCTTGCGGGCGCGGGGTTCCGTGCCGGGGATCTTCGCCGTGGAGGTGCGGGACACGAGGGAGCCTTTCGCCTCGGGCGCACGGGGGCGCCGGGGTGGGGGGACGACGGCAGTGGAGCGGTCGTCCGGGAGTCAGGTGGTGGGGTCGTCGGCGGCGACGACGGTCAGCGACACAGCGCGCTGGCGACGCGACGGAAGTCGACGTCGAGCCGCGCGGTGAGGAAGTGCCTCACGGGGGCGCTGACAACCACAGGTGCTCCAAGCAGGGTCGAGATCCGGGGGACCGGACGACCGAATGATCGACGCGATCGATGGCGGGCATCGAGCCCGCGAATACAGGACCCTAACAGCGCGGTGTCGCGGCGCCCAGGGTGTGTGAGGGACGTCATGGTGGCCGTACGGTCGGCGGGTGACCTCCGCCGCCCTGCCCCACGACCCCCTCTGGCCGCGCGCGGGCGCCTGGCCCGCGCCGTCGCCCTCGGCCGAGGACGTCCCCGCCGACCTCGCGCTGATCGGCGTCCCCACCTGGCGCACCTCCCTGTCGACGACGGGCGCGCACGCGACGCCCGCGGCCGTCCGCGACGCGCTGCGCCGCTACAGCCCCGCCCTGATCGAGGGACAGGACGGCGCGCCGGTCGACCTCGGCGAGGCCGCCGTCGTCGACCACGGAGACGTGACCGAGCCCGACGGCCCGGACGGCGAGGCCCGCGCCCGCGCCGCGGTGGCCGCCGCGCTGGGCACCGACCGGATGCGCGCCCGCGCGGTCGTCGCGCTGGGCGGCGACAACGCGCTCACCGTCCCGGTCGCGCTCGGCGCGTGGGGCGACGACCTGGCCACCGCCGGGCTCGTCACCTTCGACGCCCACTACGACCTGCGCGACGGCGTCTCCAACGGCTCGCCCGTGCGCCGGCTCGTCGAGGCCGGCCTGGACCCGGCGCGGGTCGTGCAGATCGGCATCGCGGACTTCGCCAACTCCGCCGCCTACGCGCGGCGGGCCCGCGACCTGGGGATCACGGTCGTGCCGCTCGACGAGGTCCGCCGCCGAGGCCCCGGCGGGCTGGCCGACGTCGTCCGCGAGGCCCTGGACGTCGCCGGCGCCGCGGGCGGGCCGGTCCACCTGGACGTCGACGTGGACGTCTGCGACCGCGCCGTCGCCCCCGGCTGCCCCGCCAGCGTGCCCGGCGGCCTCGCGGCCTGGGAGCTGCGTGCCCTCGTCCGCGCCGCCGCGACGGACCCGCGCGTCCGCTCCGTCGACCTCGCCGAGGTGGACGCCACCGCCGACACCCCCGACGGCCGCACCGTCCGCCTCGCCGCCCTCTGCGTGCTGGAGGTCCTGGCGGGCCTCACCCTCCGCGCCGGAGGCCGGCGATGAGGCAGGCCGTGCGCGGACGTCGTGCCGCTCGGCGCTCTCTCGCCGCCGCACTCGCGCTCGCCGTGACCGTCGTCTCGGGCTGCGCGAGCATCAGCGCCGCCTTCGACCGGACGGCGTACTGCCGGCCGGAGGACCCCGTCGTGACGCCGAAGCACGCCACCCCCGGGGACGAGCTGCACGTCGAGACGACCGGCCGGGTCGACGGCGTGGACTGCGAGCCGCGCATGCCGGCCCGCGCCCGCTACGAGGTCTCGATCATGTCCGAGATGCCCGACAGCGACCCCACCATGGGCCGCTGGTCGAGGAGCCTCGGGACGCTGGACCCGAGCGACGAGGGCGACGCCGAGGGCACCGTCCGGCTCCCGGCCGACACCCCGGCGGGCAAGGCCGAGGTGTCCCTCCGGCTCGTGGGCGCCAAGACGATCTGCGAGCTCGACCCCAGCATCGACTGCACGAAGAACCCCTTCGCCCCGATCGACGTCACCGGCTGACCGCCGGCTGCGGCACGCGCTCTGCTCGGCGTCACTCCTCCATCGTCAGGACGAGCCCGAGGTACCGACACACGGCGACCTCGACCACGGCGAGATCGTCCTTGAACAGATAGTCGACGGGCTCGTCGTGCAGGTACGAGATGTCGACGGCTCGCACCTGGTCGACGAGGAAGACGGTGGGAGTTCCGGCCACCTCGAGCCGGGGCCGGAAGCTCAGCGCCGGCGCGCTGGTCGACGTCGGGACGATCGTCACCACTGTCCAGGGCGCGTCCGTGGGGGACAGGACGAGCCCGTGCCGCTTCCCGCCCTGCTCGTGTCCGCGCGGTTCGCCGAGGTCGACCTTGTAGACCGCCCCGCGGATCACCAGGCGTCCGGTTCGTCGTTCAGGTTCTCGTCACGGTGCGCGATCATGTCGGCCCGCGCCTCGTCCAGCCACCGTTCCTGCTCGAGCAGGCGCAGGCCGCGGCGCACGGCGTCGCTGGTGTTCACGCCCTCGCTGCTGAGGCGGTCGAGGATGCGACGGTCCTCCGCTGTGGGTCTGAAGGTGACGGTCTTGGGCACGCTCTCGACGGACATGACCCCATCGTAGATCGCGCGTCGCACAAATGTAAGACGTGCGGCGAGCTACCTCGGCGGGTGCACAACCTCGCGCCCGTCCTTCCACACCCCGTGCACGAGCGGGACGCCGGGGCGGTAGGCGAGGTGCGTGCGGCTCGGGGCGTCGAGGACGACGACGTCGGCGCGGCCGCCGGGGGCGAGGTGCCCGACGTCGTCGCGACGCAGCGCGCGGGCGCCGCCCGCCGTCGCCGCCCACACGGCCTCGGCGACGGTCATCCGCATCTCCCTGACCGCGAGCGCCACCATCAGCGGCATGGAGCTCGTGTACGACGAGCCGGGGTTGCAGTCGCTGGCCAGCGCGACGACGGCGCCCGCGTCGAGGAGGCGGCGCGCGTCCGGGTACGGCTGGCGCGTGGAGAACTCGACGCCGGGCAGCAGCGTCGCGACGGTCCCGTGCGCCGCACCGGGCCCGGAACCCGACCACGAGCCCGCGAGCGCCGCGACGTCGTCGTCGGACAGGTAGGTGCAGTGGTCGACGGCGGCGGCGCCGAGCTCGACGGCGAGGCGCACGCCCTCCCCCTCACCGAGCTGGTTCGCGTGCGCCCGCACGCCCAGCCCGGCGGCGGCGCCCGCCTCGAGGACCCGCCGCGACTGCTCGGGCGTGAACGCGCCGGTCTCGCAGAACACGTCCACCCAGCGGGCGTGCGGGGCGCACGCGGCGAGCATGTCGCCGACGACGAGGTCGACGTAGCCGTCCGGGTCGCCGGAGAACTCCGGCGGCACGACGTGCGCGCCGAGGAAGGTCACCTCGTCGGTGATCTCCGCCGCCAGCCGCAGGGACCGGGCCTCGTCGTCGACGGACAGCCCGTAGCCGCTCTTGGTCTCCAACGTCGTGGTGCCCTGCGCGAGCGCCTGGTCGACGTGCCGGCGCAGGTTCGCCCGCAGCTCGTCGTCCGACGCCGCGCGCGTGGCCGCGACCGTGGTGCGGATGCCGCCCGCGGCGTACGGGCGGCCGGCCATGCGCGCCTCGAACTCGGCTGACCGGTCGCCGGCGAACACGAGGTGGCTGTGCGAGTCCACGAACCCGGGGATCACTGCGCGCCCGTCGACCCCGACGACGCGGTCCGGCGCGCGGCCCAGCGCCCCCTCGACCCCGTCCGCGCACACGCTCTCCGGTCCCGCCCAGACCACGCGCCCGCCGTCGAGCAGCAGGGCGGCGTCCCGAACGACGCCCGTCGGGTCGTCCACGGGGTCGACGCCGACCGCCTCGGGCGCGTTGGTCGTGAGCTCGCCGATCCCCAGGATCAGCGTGGCCGGGTGCGACCCGCCGGGGTGCTCCACCTCGCGCACGTCACACCTCCGTGTCGGGGTCCGTCTCCAGCATGGGCACGCGCAGCCCGCCCCGCGCGGCGGCGGCCGCGGCGTCGTCGTACCCGGCGTCGACGTGCCGCAGGACACCGAGGCCCGGGTCGTTGGACAGCACCCGCGCCAGCTTCTGCGCGGCGAGGTCGGTGCCGTCCGCGACGGACACCTGGCCGGCGTGGATGGACCGCCCCATGCCGACGCCGCCGCCGTGGTGCAGCGACACCCAGGTGGCGCCCGACGACGCGGCGGTGAGCGCGTTGAGCAGCGGCCAGTCGGCGATGGCGTCGGAGCCGTCGGCCATGCCCTCCGTCTCCCGGTACGGGGAGGCCACGGACCCGGAGTCGAGGTGGTCGCGCCCGATGACGACCGGCGCGCTCACCTCCCCGGACGCGACGAGGTCGTTGAACGCCAGCCCCGCGCGGTCGCGCTCGCCGTGCCCGAGCCAGCAGATGCGGGCGGGCAGGCCCTGGAACGCGACGCGCTCCTGGGCGGCGCGGATCCAGCGGTGCAGGTGGTCGTCGTCGGGGAAGAGGTCGAGGACGGCCTTGTCGGTGGCGGCGATGTCGCGCGGGTCGCCGGACAGCGCGGCCCAGCGGAACGGGCCCTTGCCCTGCGCGAACAGCGGCCGGATGTACGCGGGCACGAAGCCGGGGAAGTCGAAGGCGCGGTCGAAGCCGCCGCGGCGCGCCTCGTCGCGGATCGAGTTGCCGTAGTCGAACACCTCGGCGCCCGCGTCGAGGAAGCCGACCATGCCCTCCACGTGCCGGGCCATCGACTCGCGCGCCCGGTCGGTGAACTCCTCCGGCTTGGCGGCGGCGTAGTCGTGCCACTCGTCGACGGACACGCCGACGGGCAGGTACGACAGCGGGTCGTGCGCCGACGTCTGGTCCGTGACGACGTCCACCGCGACGCCGCGACGCAGCAGCTCCGGCACGACCTCCGCACTGTTCCCCACGACCCCGACCGACAGCGCCCGGCGCCCGGCCTTCGCCGCCTCGACGCGGCGGACGGCGTCGTCCAGGTCGTCCGCGACCTCGTCGAGGTAGCGCTCGCGCACCCGCCGCTCCAGGCGCGACCGGTCGACGTCGACCACGAGGCACGCGCCGCCGTTGAGCGTCACGGCCAGCGGCTGCGCGCCGCCCATCCCGCCGCACCCGCCGGTGAGGGTGAGGGTGCCGGCGAGCGTGCCGCCGAACCGCTTGGCGGCCACCGCGGCGAGCGTCTCGTACGTGCCCTGGAGGATGCCCTGCGCGCCGATGTAGATCCACGACCCGGCCGTCATCTGGCCGTACATCGTGAGGCCCTGCGCCTCGAGCTTCCGGAACTCAGGCCACGTGGCCCAGTCGCCCACGAGGTTCGAGTTCGCGATGAGCACCCGCGGCGCCCACTCGTGCGTGCGCATCACGCCCACCGGCTTGCCCGACTGGACGAGCAGCGTCTCGTCCTCGCCCAGCGTCGTGAGGGTGCGGACGATGGCGTGGTAGCTCGGCCAGTCGCGCGCGGCGCGGCCGGTGCCGCCGTAGACGACGAGGTCGTCGGGGCGCTCCGCCACCTCGGGGTCGAGGTTGTTCATGAGCATCCGCAGCGGCGCCTCGGTCTGCCAGCTGCGGGCCGTGAGCGTCGTGCCGCGCGGGGCGCGGACGGGGACGGGGGTGCCGCGGTCGTAGGCCATCACGGTCTCCTTCGGTCGTGGGGTCAGCGGAGCGGGCCGACGGCGGCACCGGCGGCGGTGACGACCTCGCCGCCGACCACGAGCCGCGTCACGGCCTCGATCTCGGGGGCGAGGAACCGGTCCGGCCCGGGGCCGGGGACGGCGGCGCGCAGCAGCGCGTGGACGGCGCCGGTGCCCGCGGCCGGCGACAGGCCCGTCGCGGGGGTGCAGCGCAGGTCGAGGGCGCGGGCGGCGGTCATGAGCTCGACGGCGAGTACGCGGCCCAGGCCGTCGACGGCGCGGCGCAGCTTGCGGGCGGCGGCCCAGCCCATGGACACGTGGTCCTCCTGCATCGCCGACGACGGGATGGAGTCGACGCTCGACGGCGCGGCCAGCCGCTTGAGCTCCGAGACGATCCCGGCGGCCGTGTACTGGGCGATCATCAGGCCGGAGTCGACGCCCGGGTCGTCGGCGAGGAACGCGGGCAGGCCCTCGTTACGCGCGACGTCGAGGAACCGGTCTGTGCGCCGCTCGCTCATGCTCGCGACGTCGGCCACGGCGATCGCGAGGAAGTCGAGCACGTACGCGACGGGCGCGCCGTGGAAGTTGCCGTTCGACTCGACCCGGCCGTCCACCGTGACGACAGGGTTGTCGATCGCCGAGGCGAGCTCGCGCCCCGCGACCGCCTCCGCGTGGTCGACCGTGTCGCGCGCGGCGCCGTGCACCTGCGGCGCGCAGCGCAGCGAGTACGCGTCCTGCACGCGGGTGCACTCGGGGCGGCCGTCGGCGTCGAGGGTCCGGTGGCTCGCCACGACGGGCGACCCCGCGAGCAGAGCCCGCAGGTTCGCGGCCGACGCCGCCTGCCCCGGGTGCGGGCGCATCCCGACGAGGTCCGCCGCGAACGGCGCGTCCGAGCCGAGCAGCGCCTCCACGCTGGAGGCCGCCGCGACGTCCGCCGTCGTGAGCAGGCGGTGCAGGTCGTCGAGGGCGAGGCAGAGCATGCCGAGCATGCCGTCCGTGCCGTTGATGAGGGCCAGGCCCTCCTTCTCCCGCAGCTCCAGCGGCGCGATGCCGGCCGCCGCGAGCGCCTCTCCCCCGTCCCGCAGCTCGCCGTCGGCGTCGCGGACCCGCCCCTCCCCGAGCGCGGCCAGCGCGACGTGCGCCAGGGGCGCGAGGTCGCCGGAGCAGCCGAGGGAGCCGTACTCGTGCACGACGGGCGTGACGCCCGCGTTGAGCATCGCCGCGTACGTCTCGGCGACGACGGGGCGCGCGCCCGTGCGGCCGGTGGCGAGCGTGGCCAGGCGCAGCAGCTGCAGCGCGCGCACCACCTCGCGCTCCACCTCGGGGCCGCTGCCCGCGGCGTGCGAGCGCACCAGCCCCAGCTGCAGCTGGGCCCGCTTGTCCGTGGGGATGTGGCGGCGGGCGAGGGCGCCGAAGCCGGTCGAGACGCCGTAGTGCGGGCGGTCGTCGTCGGCCAGCGACTCGACGACGGCGCGGCTCCCGGCCATCCCCGCCAGCGCGCGGTCGGTGAGGCGCACCCGCGCGCCGTGCCGGGCGACCGCCACGACGTCGTCGACGGTCAGGGGATCTCCCGTGACCTCGACGACGACGTCGGACAGGGGCGCGACCGAGTGGGTCGTCGTGCGGCCGGCGGGGTCGCCGGCCTGCTGCAGCGTTGCGGACATGTGGCCAGCACACACCGTCGCGGGGCCGCTGGACACGGGGTTCGCCGAGGTTCAGTCTGGGATCCCAGACACCGCCGAGCCGCTCGCGAGGTAGTGCCTTCCGTCCTCCGGTAGTGCACCCCGCGACCTACCGGAGGACAGAAGGCACTACCTCGCGGTGGGACGACGAGAGGAGATGACCGTGGCGGACGTCCCCGCGGCGCGGAGCACGCTGCGGGTGCTGACGTACCTCGCGGCGCAGGCGGGCCCGGTCCCGGCCGCGGCGGTGGCGCAGCACCTGGGCCTGCCGCGCTCCACCGTCTACCACCTGCTCACGGTGCTGGTGGACGAGGGCTTCGTGACCCACCTGCCGGAGGAGCACCGCTACGGGCTCGGGACGGCGTCGCTGTCGCTCGGGTCGGCGTACGCGCGGCAGGCGCCGCTCGCACGGCTGGCGCGCCCCGTCGTCGCGCGGCTCGTGGAGACGACCGGCGAGAGTGCGCACCTCGCCGTCCTGCACGGCCGGGAGGTGCTGTACCTCGTGGAGCAGCGCGCGCCGCACCGGCCCAGCCTGGTGACCGACGTCGACGTGCGCCTGCCCAGCCACCTCACCGCCAGCGGCCGTGCGGTGCTCGCACTGCTGCCGGCCGCGCAGGTGCGCGCGCTGTTCCCGTCGGCGGCGGCGCTCGCCGACCGCACGGGCGTCGGGCCGCGCACCCTGCGCGACCTGCGCGAGGTGCTGCGCGACACCCGCCGCCGCGGCCACGCCACCGAGGACGGCGAGGTCACGACCGGCCTCGCGTCCGTCGCGCACGCCGCCCTGGACCACACCGGCCACCCCGTGGCGGGCGTCGCGCTCACGTTCTGGTCCGACGACGTCGACGACGACCGCCGCGCGGACCTCGCCGCTGCCGCAGGCCGCGCCGCCGCCGAGATCAGCCGCCGCCTGGGCGCCCGCTGACCCGCCGGGGGAATCGAGCGTGGGTCAGCCCAGCCACTCCTCCGCCGCCGCGACCAGGGTCGCGACGCCGAGGTCGAGGGTCGGCTCGGGGACCGGCGCGAAGAACGGCGAGTGGTTCGGCGCCACTCCGTCGGGCAGCCCGCCCATCCCGGTCGCGGCGGCGGGGTCGAAGCCGGCGAAGAGCGCGGCGTCGAACCCGCCGAGGAACCAGTAGACCAGCGGCACGCCGGCCGCCGTCGCGAGGTCGCCGACGTCCTCCGACCCGGGCATCGGCGGCAGGCTCACGACCTGCGGGTGCCCACCGGCCGCCTCCACGCGGGAGCGCTGCGCCTCCAGCGTCCGCTCGAGCACGACCCGGGTGCGGGCGCTCGCGGCCTGGTCGTTCGTGGTGAGGTTGAACGTGGCGACGGACGTGTACTCGGGAGGCTGCGGCGCGCCGGACGCGGCGGCCTCCGCGTCGACGATGCGATGGATCGCGGCGAGCACCCGCTCGCGGACGCCGGCGTCGAAGGTGCGCACGTTCACCAGCAGGTCCGCCCGGTCGGGGATGACGTTGGCCTGCGTGCCCGCCTGCACCGATCCGACGGTCACGACGGCCGACTCGGTGGCGCCGACCTCGCGCGCCACGATGCCCTGCAGCCGCAGCACCGTGGCGGCGGCCATCACCACCGGGTCGACGGTGGCCTCCGGGCTGGAGCCGTGCCCGCCGGAGCCGTGCATGGTGATGCGCAGCGAGTCCGCCGCCGCCATCGCCGTCCCGGACGTCAGGCTCACGACACCCACCGGCAGCGGCATCACGTGCTGGCCCAGCACGACGTCGGGCACCACGCCGATGCGGTCGTAGAGCCCGTCCGCGACCATCCGCCGGGCGCCCTCTCCGACCTCCTCCGCCGGCTGGAACAGGACGACGAGCGTGCCCGACCAGTCGTCCCGCCCCGCGAGCGCGGCGGCCGCACCCAGCAGGCAGGTGACGTGCACGTCGTGCCCGCAGGCGTGCATGGTGCCGGACTCGCGCCCCTCCGGCGTCGTCGCGGTGTCCGTGGACGCGTACGGCAGGCCGGTGCGCTCCGTGACGGGCAGCCCGTCCATGTCCGCGCGCAGCAGCACGCGCGGACCGGCTCCGTGCGCGAGGACGCCGACCACCCCCGTGCCCCCGATCCCCTCGTGCACGTCGAAGCCCCACCCGCGCAGGCGCTCGGCGACGATGCCGGCGGTGCGGTGCTCGGCGAACCCGAGCTCGGGGTGGGCGTGGAGGTCGGTGTAGATCGCCGTCAGCTCGGACGTCGTCAGCGCGCTCATGGGGGTCATCGTGCCCCCGGTCGCGCGCTGCGACATCCGGTGAGCGATCCGGTGAGCGCGCGATGACGGAAGGAGGGCTGTGTGCAAGATCTCCACGTCGTCGTAAGGGTTTATTCAGGTCAGCAGGGCAGAATCGTGCCCATGACGTCAGCGACGACTTCGAAGGGCAAGACGACGACCCGTCTGGCCGCGGTGAGCCTGCTCGCCGTGACCATGATGCTGGGCGCGTGTTCCGCCCCCACCGAGGACGTCCAGTCGTTCATCGCCGACGCGAAGAGCCAGGCCGAGGCCCTCGACGTCGACCTCCAGCAGCTGCAGCGGGCCACCGAGGTGCCCGCCGCGCTGCGCACCCAGGTCGCCGACGCGATCAGCTCCGCGCAGGCCGCGACCGACGAGGCGCGCGACGCCCTCGCCCGCGCCGCCACCTCCGCCGACGGCGCCGTCGTCGCCCTGGAGGACGCGCAGGTCGCGCTCGAGGCCGCGTCCGCCGAGGTCCGGTACGTGACCGGCGAGGCCCGCGACAAGGGCGCGAGCCAGGTCGCCGACCAGCTCTCCAGGCTCCACGAGCAGATCGACGCGCTGCGCGGCGAGACGCAGAGCGCCGTCGCCTGACGCGTCCCGTCAGTCCGGGTCGGTCGGGTCGACGGGCAGGTGGTGGTCGAGGTTGACCACCCCGCGCCGCCAGTAGCCGGAGACCAGCACCTGCTCGGCGGGGAGCCCCAGCTCGCGGCGCAGGTAGCGGCGCACGGGGACGAGGTCGCCGGCCTCGCCGAGCCCGACGAACAGCTCGTCGGCCTCCAGCCCGCCCAGGGAGCGGACGGCGTCGGCGAGCTGCCCGGGGCCGTCGGTGCGGTAGAGGATCTCGACGGTCGCGCCGGCCAGCTCGCCCTCGACGTGGGCCTCGTCGACGTCGTCGCCGATCTCGACGATCGCCGTCACGGGGACGTCCGGGCCGACGGCCTCCGCCCAGCGCGCGAGGGCGGGCAGGCCGGTCTCGTCGCCGGCGAGCGTGAGCCGCCCGATTCCGTCGGGCAGCTCCGCGCTGCCGCTCGGCCCGGCGAGCACCACCTCGTCGCCCTCCGCCGCGCGGGCCGCCCACGCCGAGGCCGGGCCGTCGTCGCCGTGCAGCACCCAGTCGACGTCGACCTCAGCCACCCCGTCCACCGCACGCACGGCGCGGACCGTGAGGTCGCGCGAGATCGACACGACGCCCGTCGGGCGCTGGAGGCCGCCGTCCGCGGCGAGGGTCGGGGCGTGCAGCTCGCCGGTGGCCGGGTCGGGCAGGAACACCTTCACGTGGTCCTCCGGGCCGGGCGCCCGCAGCGCCGCCAGGGACGTCGCGGCGGCGGGGTCCGCGCCGTCGACGTCGCGGAACGTCGTGCGGCGCAGCGTGCCGCTCAGCTCGCGGACGGCATGCACGCGCACGCGGCGGGGGACCAGGTCGAGGTGGGAGCGGGAGCGGGTGAACACCCTCCGATTCCACCATGCCGCACGGATCTGTTCGGCAGGGAGCCGATCTGTTCGGCAGCTACCCGTGCCGAAGTGATCAGCTCCCTGCCGAACAGACCGCCGCTACACCTCAGCCGAAGAAGACCCGCAGGTCGGCGACGACATCGTCGGGCACCTCCATGGCCGCGAAGTGGCCGCCGCGCGGGAACTCTGACCAGTGCTCGATGCGCGCGTTGTCGCGCTCGGCGAGGCTGCGGATGGTCTGGAAGTCGTCCTTGAAGACGGCGACGCCGAGGCGCCCCGTGCTCACGACGGGCTCCGCGCCGGACCGCTGCTCCGCGTAGTGGTAGCGCGCGGCCGTCGCGTAGGTGTTGGTCAGCCAGTAGAGCGACGCCTGGGCCAGCACCTGGTCGGCGGTGACGAGCGACGTGCCGTTGCCGAAGCTCTCGAAGAGCTCGGAGTACGCCAGCGTCCCGACCGGCGAGTCCGCCAGGCCGGCGGCGACCGTCTGCGGCCGGGACGCGTTCATCGCGTTGTAGCCGCCCACCGACTGGAACCACTGGGCGTGCGCGAGGGCCGCGTACTCCTTCGGCCCGAAGTCGTCCATCTCCCCCGGCGCGCCGGACGGGAAGGAGAACAGGTGCAGCACGTGCGCGCCGCGGAAGCCCTCGGGGTCGAGGACGGCGAGCTCGCGGCCCACCATGGCCCCGCCGTCGCTGCCGTGGACGCCGTACGAGTCGTAGCCGAGCCCGCGCATCAGGGCGTCGTACGTGCGCGCGACGCGCGCCATCGTCCACTCCCCGCCCACCAGCGGCGTCGAGAAGCCGAAGCCGGGCATGGACGGGACGACGACGTCGAAGGCGTCCTCCGCCCGTCCGCCGTGGGCCTCCGGGTCGACCAGCGGGCCGATCATGTCGAGGAAGTCGAGCACCGAGCCGGGGTAGGTGTGCGCGAGCAGCAGGGGTGTCGCGTCCGGGTGCGGCGAGCGCACGTGCAGGAAGTGCAGCGGCTGGCCGTCGATCTCGGCGGTGAACTGCGGGAAGGCGTTGAGCCGACCCTCGACCGCGCGCCAGTCGAAGCCCTTCCACCGCTCGACCATGGCGCGCAGGTAGGACTCGGGGGTGCCGTACTCCCACGAGTCGCCGGGCGCGGCGGGCGCGAAGCGGGTGCGCTCGAGGCGCTCGCGCAGGTCGTCGAGGTCGGCCTGCGACACGTGCACGGAGAAGGGGCGGAGCTCCAGGGCGGTCGTCGAGGCGGTCATGGCGTACTCCCGAGGTCGTGAGCCGGGTCCCTCCCCGAGCTCCTGACACCTACCGTAGGAAGGGTTCAGGAACGGTTCTTTCCGTTATTCTCGACGGGTTCCGACGAGTTTTCGGCGCGTCCCCGGGAGGTCGCGATGGGGTCCACCTCGGCACGGCTGCTGGCGCTGCTCGGCCTGCTCCAGTCGCGGCCCGACTGGTCGGGCGCCGAGCTCGCCGACCGGCTCGACGTCACCGACCGCACCGTCCGCAACGACATCGCGCGGCTGCGCGAGCTGGGCTACCCGGTGCACGCGGTGCGCGGGCCCGGTGGCCGGTACCGGCTCGGCGCCGGCGCCCGGCTGCCCCCGCTGCTGCTCGACGACGCGGAGGCCGTCGCGGTGGCCGTCGGCCTGCGCGCCGCGACGGCGACCGCCGGGTTCGAGGAGTCCGGCCGGTCCGCGCTGACCAAGCTGGAGCAGGTGCTGCCCGACCGGCTGCGCCGCCGGCTGGCCGCCATCCGGGACGCGAGCACCACCGGCCCGGAGAACACGGGCTCCAACGTCGAGGACCCGGGCGTCGACTCCGGCACCCTGGCCGCCGTCGCCGACGCCATCCGGGACCGCCAGGGCCTGCGCGCCCTCTACCGGGACGAGCCCGTCGAGCTGGAGCCCTACCACCTCGTCTCCTGGCAGCGGCGGTGGTTCCTCGTCGCGCGCACGGTCGGCCCGGCCGGGCCCGACGACGGCGCCTGGGCGCCGTACCGCATGGACTGGCTACGGCTGCGCACACCGGGTGGGCGCCGCTTCCACCCCGTGCCGTTCCCCGGCGACTTCTCCGAGTTCGTGGTGCGGGAGGTCGCACGCACCGGCTGGGCCGTGCACGCCCGCATCGTCGTGGACGCGGCCGCCGAGGAGGTCCTCGCCCGCATCAACCCGGCCGTCGGCACCGTCGGCGCGCTGCCCGACGGGCGCAGCGTGCTCGTCACCGGTGGCGACAGCGTCGAGGTCGTGGCCGTGTGGATCGGCATGCTCGGCCTCGACTTCCACGTCACCGAGCCGCCCGAGCTGGTGGAGCACCTGCGCGCGCTGGCGGCGCGGTACGCCCGCGCCGTGCCGCCGTCGTGACGACGCCCTTGGCGCGGGGCCGCCGCTCCGCGACACTGTCCCCGTGAGCGATCCCTACCAGCCGTACCAGCCGTACTCGCAGCCCGGCCAGCAGCCGGCGCCGCAGGCCGGGGAGCAGCAGGCCCCGCAGCCCGGGTACCCGCAGCCCGGCTATCCCCAGCCCGGCTACCCGCAGCCGCCGCAGGGGCAGTACCCGCCTCAGGGCTACCCGTACCCCGCCTACGCGCCCGAACCGCCCGGCCGGACGATGGGCATCGTCGGCTTCGTGCTGGCGTTCGTCGTCGCGCCCGCCGGGATCGTCGTCTCCGCGATGGCGTTGTCGGAGTCGAAGCGTGCCGGCGTCGACAACCCGCTGGGCCGGTGGGGCCTCTGGCTGTCGATCATCTTCTCGTCGCTCGCGGTGCTCTACGCCGTCTTCATGGGGCTCGTCGTGTTCGGCGGCATGCTGTCGTTCTTCTCCGTGACCACGTCGACGCTCGACGGCGCCGGAATGTCGGTCTGACGCCGACTACGTCAGCACGCGCCGCGGCTCCCCGGCCGCCCATGCGGCGACGTCCTCGACCGCCTGCCCGTAGAACGTGCGGTACGTGGCCTCGGTGACGTAGCCGAGGTGCGGGGTGAGCACGGTGCGCGGCGCGGACCGCAGCGGGTGGTCGGCGGGCAGCGGCTCGACGTCGTACACGTCGAGCCCGGCCCCGCCGATGCGGCCGTCGTGCAGCGCGGCGAGCAGCGCGCCGGTGTCGACGAGCGGGCCGCGCGAGGTGTTGACGAGCACGGCGGTGGGCTTCATGCGCGCGAGGTCGCCGGCGCCCACGATGCCGCGGCTGCGGTCGCTCAGCGTGTAGTGCACGGTGACGACGTCCGACGTCGCGAACAGCGCGTCCTTCGCGACGGCGCGCACGCCGGCCTGCGCGGCGCGCCCCGGGTCGAGGTTCTGGCTCCAGGCGACGACGTCCATCCCGAACGCCAGCCCGACGCGCGCCACCCTCGAGCCGATCCGGCCCAGCCCGACCAGACCCAGCCGACGCCCCTCGAGGTCGCCCCCGACGGTGTGCTGCCACCCGCCGTCGCGCATTGCCCGGTCCTCCGCCGGCAGGTGCCGCAGCACGGCGAGGATCAGCGCCCACGTGAGCTCGGGCGTGGCGTTCGCGGGCGACTCCGTGCCGCACACGACGACGCCGCGCTCGCGGGCGGCGTCGAGGTCGATCGACGCGTTCTGGCGCCCGGTCGTCACCAGCAGCCGCAGGTCGGGCAGCCGCGCCAGCCGCGCGGCGGTGAACGGCGTGCGCTCCCGCATCGCCACCACGACGTCGTACCCGTCGAGCGCCGCGGCCACGGCGTCGTCGTCGGGCAGCGGGTGGTCGAGGAACGCGACCTCCTCCGCCCCCAGACCCGCCCAGTCGGCGAAGCGGTGGGCGACCTGCTGGTAGTCGTCCAGGACGGCGACGCGCATCGAAGACCTCCTCGGGGGCCCGGCGGTCGGGCCGTGCCGACGCTACTCCGACCGCCCGACCGAACGAACGACCTACCGGCCGGACGCCCGGCCCGGGACCCGGTCACGCCGGCTGCGCGACGGCCAGGTTGGCCTCCCCCACGAGCTCCAGCAGGCGCGCCGCGGTGGGCTCGGCCGTCGGCGAGGCGATCGCGGCGACCACCCACTCGGGCGTCCCGCGAGCGGGGAGGTCCAGCACAGCCAGCCCTGCCGCCTGCGGCTTGGCGGCGACGTGCTGCGGCACGACGGCGATGCCGAGGCCGCGCTGCACGAAGTCGAGCAGCGTGTGGACGTCGTCCACGCTCATCCGCACGCGTCGCTCGAGGTGCCGGTCGGCGAAGGCGGCGTCGGCGAGCCGCCGGATCGCCCACTGCTCGCGGAAGTCGACGAAGTCGCGGTCGACGAGGTCCTCCCAGGCGACCGCGGGCGCGGCGGCGAGGGGGTCGGTCGCGTGGGTCAGCAGGACGATCGGGCGGCGCCCGAGCTCGAGCCGGCGCAACGCGCCGAGGTGCTCGGTGGCGGCGACGAAGGCGACGTCGAGGTCGCCCGCGCGCACCTGGGCGGTGAGCTCGCGCGAGCCCGCCTGGGTGAACTGGACGTCCACGAGCGGGTAGCGCAGGCGGAACCGCTCGAGCAGGGGCGCGACGTCGACCACGCCGAGGCACTGCTCGGCCCCGAGCCGCAGGCGGCCCGAGATCTGGTGGCTCGCGCGCACGACGGCGTCGCGGCCCGCGGCCGCCTGGGCGAGCATGCGCCGTGCGAACGGCAGCAGCGCCCGCCCGGCGTCCGTGAGCGCGACCTGTCGCGTGGTGCGCAGGAACAGGTCGGCGCCGAGCTCGCGCTCGAGGTTGCGGATCGCGGCGGACAGCCCGGACTGCGTGACGCCGCACAGCGCCGCCGCGCGCGTGAAGTGGCCCTCCTCCGCCACCGCGACGAGGTACTCCATCTGCCGCAGCTCCATTGATCGCTCCCCGTGCTGAAACCCATCACGTCCAGTTGTTGGACTCATCAACGGTGATCTTCCTATCGTCGGGGGCACCGACGACACAAGGAGAGCCGTGGAAGCTCGCACGATCGGAACCCAGACCGTCAGCGCGATCGGGCTCGGCGGCATGCCGATGTCCATCGAGGGCCGCCCCGACGAGGCACGCTCGGTCGCCACGATCCACGCCGCGCTCGACGCGGGGGTCACCCTCGTCGACACCGCCGACGCCTACCACCGCGACGCCGGCGAGGTCGGCCACAACGAGGAGCTCATCGCCCGCGCGCTGCGCTCCTGGGGCGGCGACACGTCCGCCGTCCTGGTCGCCACCAAGGGCGGCCACCTGCGCCCCGGCGACGGGTCGTGGACCCGCGACGGGCGCCCCGAGCACCTCAAGAAGGCCGCCCGGGAGTCCGCCCGCCGCCTCGGCGTCGAGGCGATCGGGCTCTATCAGTTCCACCGCCCGGACCCCGCCGTGCCGTACGCCGAGTCGGTCGGTGCGTTGGTCGAGCTGCTCGACGAGGGCGTCATCGTCCAGGCCGGCATCTCGAACGCGAGCGTCGCCCAGATCGACGAGGCGAACGAGGTGCTGGGCGGGCGCCTCGCGTCGGTGCAGAACCAGTTCTCGCCGGCGTTCCGCTCCAGCCTGGCCGAGCTCGAGCACTGCGCGGCCCTCGGGATCGCGTTCCTGCCCTGGTCCCCGCTCGGCGGGATCAACCGGGCCGGCGAGGTCGGCACGGCGCACGCCGCGTTCGGCCGCGTCGCCGAGGCCCACGGCGTGAGCCCGCAGCAGGTCACGCTCGCGTGGGAGCTCGCGCTGGCGCCCGTCGTCGTCCCCATCCCCGGGGCGTCGCGGCCGGCGAGCATCGAGGACTCCGCGCGCGCCGTGGACCTCGTCCTCACCGCCGACGAGCTCGCCGCGCTCTCCGACTCCTGAACTGTCGGGCTCCTGAGCCCGCCGCACCACCCCCACCGCCACACCTCTCCCCCGATCGAGGTAGACCACTCATGAGAACCGTCCCCCTGGGCACCACCGGCCGCCAGGTCCCGAACGTCGTGCTCGGCCTCATGCGCATCCAGCAGCTGGACGACGACGCCGTCCGCGAGCTGGTCCGCACCGGCCGCGACGCCGGCATCGACTTCGTCGACCACGCCGACGTGTACGGCGAGGAGCTGCACGGCTGCGAGCGCCGCTTCGCCGAGGCGATGCAGCTCACGCCGTCGGAGCGTGAGCAGCTCACCATCCAGTCCAAGGCCGGCATCGTGCGCGAGGGGCCGTACTTCGACTTCTCGTACGAGCACCTGGTGGAGTCCGTCGACGCCTCGCTGCAGGCCCTGGGGACCGACTACCTCGACGTGCTCCTGCTGCACCGCCCGGACGCGCTCGTCGAGCCGGACGAGGTCGCGCGCGCGTTCGACGATCTCGAGTCGGCGGGCAAGGTCCGCGCCTTCGGCGTCTCCAACCACACCCCCGGCCAGATCGAGCTGCTGAAGCGCTCGGTGCGGCAGCCGATCGTCGCGAACCAGCTGCAGCTGTCGATCACGCACGCGCCGATCGTGGCGCAGGGCGTGGCGGCCAACATGGCCGGCGAGACCCAGTCGCTCACCCTCGACGGCGGCGGCATCCTCGACTACTGCCGCCTGCACGACATCACCGTGCAGGCCTGGTCGCCGTTCCAGGCCGGCTTCTTCACCGGCGTGTTCCTCGGCTCGGACGACTACCCCGAGCTCAACGCCGTGATCGACCGCCTCGCGGCGAAGTACGACGTGCCGCCCATCGCGATCGCGGTCGCGTGGATCACGCGTCACCCGGCGGGGATGCAGGTGGTGCTCGGCACGACGACGCCGGAGCGCGTCGCCGGCGCCGCGCAGGGCTCGGACCTCCCGCTCACGCGGGCCGAGTGGTACGAGCTGTTCCGCGCCGCGGGCTACCGCGTGCCGTGAGCCGGACCGACCGGCGCCCCGATGACTCCGGTCCGGGGCGCCGGTCCACCCCCGCATGACCGTTCCCCCGCAGGGCCCCCCGCCCCCCGCCGACCCCGACCTCGTCGCCGACGCCCGCCGCGTCCTTACCGCCGTCCGGTACCTGGTGCTCGCGACCGTCGACGCCGACGGCGCCCCGCACGCCTCGCCCGTCTTCTTCACCCAGGCAGGCCGCGACCTGTACTGGGTGTCGAACCCCCGGGCGCACCACTCCCGCAACGTCGCGACCGAACCGCGGGTCGACGCCGTCGTCTTCGACTCGACCCGCGCGATCGGCGCCGGCGAGGCGGTCTACGTGACCGGGCGCGCCCGGCAGGTGCCGGACGACGAGCTGGCCGAACGCTGCGCGGCCGCGTACGCCGACCCCCGCGGCCTGAGCCCGTTCACCCCCGCCGAGCTCTCGGGCGAGTCCGACCTGCGGCTGTACGTGCTGACGGTGGACGAGTGGTTCCTGCACGCACCCGGCAGCCACCCGACGCGCGGCGGGGGCACCGACCGGCGGCTCTACGTCGACCTGCCCTGAGTCGACCTGCCCTGAGCCCGGGCCCCCCGAAGGGCTCCCGGTACGTCGTCGCGCTCGAGCATCGCCACACGGCGCGGCGTGATTCGCATACGCTCCCGCAACATGGCGACGGGTGGGCTGGGGCGATGACCGTCCCCGCGCCGCGCCCGCGGCTCCTGCCCCTGCTGTTCGCGACGTACCTCGTCCTGCTCACGTGGCTCGTGCTGTGGAAGCTCGGCGTCCCCTGGACCGGCGAGGCGGGGCAGCGCGTCGTCAAGCTCGTGCCGTTCGTGGCCACCGCCCACGCGGGTGCCAGCGAGCCCGTCGAGCTGATGCTGAACCTCGTGATCTTCCTACCCTTCGGCGTCTACCTCGGGCTCCTCGCGCCGGCGTGGCCGTGGTGGAAGGTCGCCGGCACCCTCGCGGGCGCGAGCGCGCTTCTCGAGGTCGCGCAGTACGTGCTGGCGGTGGGGAGCTCGGACGTCACCGACGTCGTCGTCAACACCGCGGGCGGCCTGGCCGGGCTCGGGGTCGTGGTCCTCGCGCGCCGCACCCTCCAGGCCCGGGCGGCGACGGTCGTGACCCGGTGGTGCGCCGCCGGGACGGTGCTCGCCGTGCTCGCGGCGGGGCTCTTCGTCGCCTCGCCGGTGAGCTTCTCCGGGCCGCCTCCGGGCGACGTCGCCGTCAGCCGGGCGCCGTGACGTCCGGTCGCGGGAAGCGCCGACCGCCCCGACGATGAAGGCGCGGCGACGGAGCCGTGCACGTCCGGGAACGTCGAGCGGAAGGCTGGTGGTGTCGTGCGCGTACGGCCTCGTGCATGGATCGGGGTGGCGGTGCTCGTGGGGTACCTGGTGATCGTCGTGGTGGTGGCCGAGATCTCCGGGGTGCCGTTCGACGAGGTGGGGGCGAGCGCGGAGTCGATCTACCGCGTCACGGTGCCGTCGTTCGTGGTCGGTGCGGTCTACCTCGTCGCCGTCACGACCGCCCTCGGCTGGTGGCGGCCCGCGCTGCACGACCGGCATCCCAGCGCGCGCCGGTGGCCCGTCGTCGTGCCCGTCCTCATGGCGATGCTCGCGCTGGTGAGCTTCGCACAGACCGAGTGGTCCGCGTTCGACGCCTCCTTCCTGATCGCGCTGCTGCTGCTCGGCGTCGGCGTGGGATTCTGCGAGGAGCTGGCCGCCCGCGGCGTCCTGCTGGTCGCCCTGCGCTCGCGCTACCGGGAGGCCGGGGTGTGGCTGCTGAGCACCCTGCTGTTCGGCGCGATGCACCTGGCCAACACCGTCTCCGGCCTGGCGCCCGAGAAGGCGCTGCTCCAGGCCCTGATCGCGGCCGGGTCCGGCACCGTGTTCTACATCCTGCGGCGCGTCACCGGTTCGCTGGTGTGGTCGATGGTGCTGCACGGGCTGTGGGACGTGTCGGTGTTCACGGTGAACTTCGTCGACGACGAGACGGTGCCGGTCGCGGGCCTCGCCACCCCGCTGATCGGGTTGCTCGGGCTCGCCGTGGTCGCGTGGGTGATCCGCGGTGCCGACGAGCGCACGGCGTCCGATGCAACCCCTGCCGTCGAGGCGGAGGGCGCCGACGGTGCGCGTCCGTGACCTGCCGTTCGTCCGCGCGATCGACGAGGGCCGCCGCCGGACGCCGATCTGGCTGACGTACGTCGTCGGCATCGTGCTCGCCGTGCTGGTGGTGCAGGTGGTGATCGGCGCCGGCATCCGCATCGCGACCGGCCACGGAAACGACCTGTCCAGCTTCGCGTCGCAGGTGATCGAGGGCGTCACCGACCTGTGGCCCATCGCCATCGTGCTGCTGTGGGTGGTGCTCTACGAGCGGCGCCCGGCAGGGTCGCTCGGGCTGCGCGACCGCCGCTGGTGGGCCCGGCTGCTGGGAGGTCTCGTGCTCGGCGGGGCGCTCGTCACGCTCGGCGCGCTGCCGTCGATCCTGTCCGGGCAGCTGGTCGTGGTCGACGGCGGGCCGGGGACGCTCACGCGGACGGGAGCCCTGGGTCTCGTCCTGGCCACCCTGCCGATCTGGCTGATCCAGGGCAGCAGCGAAGAGATCGTGTTCCGCGGCTTCCTGCTGCAGCGGCACCTGTACTCGTGGCCCGCCTGGCTGGCCGTCGTGCTCCTCGCGGCGCTGTTCGCGTTCATCCACCCCGGCGGCAACCTCCTGGCGAAGCTCAACATCACGCTGTTCGGCATCTTCGTGAGCCTGCTCGTGCTGCGGCAGGGCACCCTGTGGACGGCCATGGGGATCCACGCGGGCTGGAACATGGTGCAGGGCAACGTGCTCGGCATCGCGGTGAGCGGGGAGGCCCGGGACAACACGCTCGTGCGCCTCGCCCCCGCGGACGGGTCGAGTGCGGCCCTCACGGGCGGCGAGTTCGGCACCGAGGCGAGCGTGTACCTCACCGTGGTGCTCGCGGTCGTGGTCGCGGTCGCCTTCGTCGCGCTGCGCCGGTACCTGGCGCGGCCCGACGGCGGCGCGGGGACGGGAGCGGCGACGGGCGCGACGGTCGCCGCGTAGCCGGGCACGAATCACCTTGCGGGGCTTGAGAGAATGGGACGTCGTGAGCACCGAGCACAGCCCCGCACCGCAGTCGTCGTCGGACGACGGCGGTGCGCGTCGTTCCCAGGACCGGGGACACGGCAGGGGTCGTGGCCGAGGGCGCGGACGCGGGCAGGGCCGAGGCCCCCGAAAGGCGGGCCCGCGCCGGGTGAACCGCGAGCAGTTGGAGAAGGCCGCCGCGATCCGCGCCGCCGTCGAGGTGCCGCCGATCGTCTACCCCGAGCAGTTGCCGGTCTCGGCACGCCGGGACGACATCGCGGCCGCCATCCGCGACCACCAGGTCGTCGTCGTCGCGGGCGAGACGGGCTCCGGCAAGACGACGCAGCTGCCGAAGATCCTGCTGGAGCTGGGCCGCGGCCGGGCGGGGCAGATCGGGCACACGCAGCCGCGGCGGATCGCGGCCCGCAGCGTCGCCGAGCGCGTCGCCGAGGAGCTGGGGACGCCGCTCGGCGGCGTCGTCGGCTACCAGGTGCGGTTCACCGACACCTCGAGCGAGGAGACGCTCGTCAAGGTGATGACGGACGGCATCCTGCTGGCCCAGATCCAGCGGGACCCGGACCTCCTCGCCTACGACACGATCGTCATCGACGAGGCGCACGAGCGGTCGCTCAACATCGACTTCCTGCTGGGCTACCTGTCGCGGCTGCTGCCACGGCGTCCCGACCTCAAGCTCGTCATCACGTCCGCGACGATCGACTCCGAGCGCTTCGCCGCGCACTTCTCGCCGTCGCACCTCGCCGAGGTCGGCGGGGCTCCCGAGGCCGTCGTCGACGTCCTGCCCGACGCCGCGCCCGTCGTCGAGGTCACCGGGCGCACCTACCCGGTCGAGATCCGCTGGCGCCCGCTCTCCCCGGACACGGACCCGGACCAGCCCAAGAAGGCCAAGGGCGAGGAGAAGGACCTGGTCACGGGCATCGTCGAGGCCTGCGACGAGCTGATGCGCGAGGGCCCCGGCGACATCCTCGTGTTCCTCTCCGGCGAGCGGGAGATCCACGATGCCGCGGACGCGCTCGAGGGACACCTCAAGGACCGCGTGCGGGACGCCAAGCGGCCGGACTTCGTCGAGATCCTGCCGCTGTACTCACGACTGTCCGCGGCCGAGCAGCACCGCGTCTTCCAGTCGCACCCGGGCCGACGGATCGTGCTGTCAACGAACGTCGCGGAGACGTCGCTGACGGTGCCGGGCATCCACTACGTCGTCGACCCGGGCACGGCGCGCATCTCGCGCTACTCCAAGGCCACCAAGGTGCAGCGGCTGCCGATCGAGCCGATCAGCCAGGCGAGCGCCAACCAGCGCTCCGGGCGGTCCGGCCGCGTGGCGGACGGCGTCGCGATCCGGCTCTACTCGCAGGACGACTTCGAGAGTCGGCCCGAGTTCACCGAGCCGGAGATCCTGCGCACGTCGCTCGCATCGGTGCTGCTGCAGATGATCTCGGTCGGCGTCGTGAAGACCCCCGACGACGTCGCGAAGTTCCCGTTCGTCGAGCCCCCGGACACGCGGGCCGTGCGCGACGGCGTGCAGCTCCTGTCCGAGCTGGGCGCGCTGGAGACGAAGGACGGCGCGACGCGGCTCACCGACGTCGGCCGCACGCTGGCGCAGCTCCCGATGGACCCGCGCCTGGCGCGCATGATCATCGAGGGCGCCAAGCAGGGCGTCGCGCGCGAGGTCGCGATCATCGCGGCCCTGCTGTCCATCCAGGACCCGCGCGAGCGCCCGGCCGAGTCCCGCGCGCAGGCCGACCAGCTGCACGCCCGGTTCACCGACCAGAAGTCGGACTTCCTCACGGCCCTGAACCTGTGGGAGTACGTGCGCGGCCAGCAGCACGAGATGGGCTCGTCCGCGTTCCGCCGCCTGTGCAAGGCGGAGTACCTGAACTTCCTGCGCATCCGCGAGTGGCAGGACGTCGTCGCGCAGCTGCGCGAGATGGCCAAGCCGCTCGGCATCGACATGCGCTACACCCCCACCGGCCCCGCGCGCCGCAAGGCGTCCGACCCGACTTCGGACGCACCCGGGGCCGAGTCGGACGCCGACCTGAAACACGTCTGGGACGACGACACCATCCACCGATCGCTGCTGGCCGGGCTGCTCAGCCAGATCGGCATGCAGGACACCGGCGAGATCAAGGCGTCGTCGGTGGCGCACCTGCGCGGCGAGGCGCGCGCCCGCGCGCTGCGGCAGGCGGCGAAGCGCGCCCGCAACGAGTACGTCGGTGCGCGGGGCGCCCGGTTCGCGATCTTCCCCGGCTCGCCGCTGAGCAAGAAGCCGCCGGAGTGGATCATGGCCGGCGAGCTCGTCGAGACGTCCCGCCTGTGGGCGCGCGACGTCGCCCGCATCAAGCCCGAGTGGGCGGAGGAGCTCGCCGGGCCGCTGGCCAAGCACACGTACTCCGACCCGCACTGGTCCACCAAGCAGGGCGCGGCCATGGCCACGGAGAAGGTGCTGCTGTACGGGGTGCCGATCGTCGCCGACCGCCCCGTGCTCTTCGCGAAGGTGGACCCGGAGGCTGCGCGCGAGATGTTCGTGCGGCACGCGCTCGTCGAGGGGCAGTGGACCACGCACCACAAGTTCTTCGCCGAGAACCGGCGCCTGCTCGCCGAGGCGGAGAAGCTCGAGGCGCGCTCGCGCCAGCGGGGGCTCGTCGCCTCCGAGGACGACCTGTTCGCCTTCTACGACGAGCGCGTGCCCGACGACGTCGTCAGCGCCGCCCACTTCGACCGGTGGTGGAAGCGGGCGCAGCGCGAGACGCCGGACCTGCTGACGTTCACGCTCGACCAGCTCGTCGACGCCGACGCCGTGGACACCTCCGAGTTCCCCGAGACGTGGACGCAGGGCGAGGTCACGCTGCCGCTGACGTACCAGTTTCAGCCCGGCGCGGCCGCCGACGGCGTCACCGTGCACGTCCCGCTGTCGATCCTCAACCGGGTGGCCCCCGAGGGCTTCGACTGGATGGTGCCCGGCCTGCTCGACGAGCTGTGCGTCGCGACCATCAAGTCGCTGCCCAAGGCCGTGCGCGTGCAGCTCGTGCCCGCGCCGGACGTCGGCCGTGCCGTCGCGGGCTGGCTGCGCGAGAACACGCCGTCGTGGGAGGACATGACCCGCGCCGGCGACATGGCCGAGCCGTTCCACGCCGCGTTCTCGCGCGCCGTCCGGGCGCTGCGCGACGTCGTCATCCCCGACGACGTGTGGGACGCCGAGCGCGTGGAGCGCCTGCCCGCGCACCTGCGCATGACGTTCCGGGTCGAGGACGCCGCCGCGGCCCCCGTCGCCCCGGCGAAGGGCAAGGGTCGGGGGAAGTCGCGCGGCAAGGGCCCCAGGTCTGCCGCGACGCCGCTCGACGAGTCCAAGGACCTGCTGTCCCTGCAGCGCCGGCTCGCGGCACAGGCCGAGGCCGCGGTCCGCGCGGCCGTCAAGGGCGCCGTCGGGCTGGCGCTCGAGGAGGCGCGACGCTCGTCGGGCACGCCGGCCTCCGCGACCCCCGCGCCGACGCCGGGCAAGCCTGCGCCCACCATCCCCGCGCCGACCGCGACGGGCGGCGCGAGCGCCGTCGTGCCCGAGCAGACGGGCCTCACGACCTGGCCGGAGGGCCTGCCCGACGGCGCCCTGCCCGACTCCGTGTCCACCGACCTCGGCGGCGGCGTCGTCGTCAAGGGCTACCCCGCCCTGGTCGAGGAAGAGGATGCGAAGCGCCGGCCGTCGGTCGCCCTGCGCGTGCTCGCCGACGCGAGCGGCCGGGACGCCGCCCACGCCCGCGGGGTGCGGCGCCTGCTGCTGGCGGAGACGGCGCTGCAGACGGGGCGCGTGACGTCACGCTGGTCGTCGACACAGTCGCTGACGCTGGCCGCCGCGCCCTACCGGAACACCGAGGCGCTGGTGTCCGACCTGCAGCTCGCGGCCGTCATCGCGCTGACCAGCCCCGACGCGGCGAAGGCACCCGGCACCCCCGTCGGCGGCCCGGTGGCGGAGCAGGTCCGCGACGCCGACGCGTACGCCGACGCCCGCGCGTTCGTGCGTCGGCACCTGGAGGACGAGGTGCACCGGATCGTCGGGCACGTGGTCGCCGCGCTGACCGCGTGGCGGACCGTCGAGGGCGAGGTGCGCTCGTCGTCGTCCCTCGCGCTGCTCAACACGCTGCAGGACATCCGCGACCATGTGGCCGGCCTGATCCACGACGGCTTCATGGCCCAGACGCCGCCGCGGCGCCTGCCGCACCTGGTGCGCTACCTGCGGGCCGCGTCGTACCGGCTGGAGAAGGCGCAGACGAACCCTGCGCGCGACGCCGAGCTCGCCTGGCGCGTGCACGACGTCACCGAGGCCTACGACAAGGCCCGCGCCGCGTACGCCGCCGGGCCCGCCGACCCGACCCGCGCGGCCGAGCTCGCGGAGGTGCGGTGGCAGATCGAGGAGCTGCGGGTCTCCCTGTTCGCGCAGCAGCTCGGCACCGACGGCGCCGTCAGCGAGAAGCGCATCCGCAAGGTCCTCAGCCCCGGGGGCTGGTGACCGGGGCCGCGCCGAGCACGCGGGCCGCCGCCCGGTAGTCGGCCGCCACGCGGCCGGCGACCCCGAGCCGCCCGAGCAGGGTCAGGACGCGGCCCCAGTACCCCTCGCGCGTGAACAGCGGGTGCGCGCGGGCGACGTGCGCCCAGGCGAGGCACTCGCCCAGCGTCATCCCGACGAGGGCCGGCAGCGCGAGCACCGGCAGCGCGTCCCCGGGGCCGAGCAGGAGCGCCGGGTACACCACGAGGAGCACGACGGCGGCCCGCAACCAGCCGACGTGCCACCGCATCCACCGCGACACCAGCACCGGGACGGACGTGATCGCCCCCGCCAGGGCGCACGCGCCCAGGGCTCCCAGCACCATCGCGTACCAGCTCACGGGTCGCGCCCTCCTCGGCCGCCGTCGGTGCTTTCATCCTCGCGGCTGGTGACGGCGCGCACCAGCCGTGCCGGCGAGCGGCCCTGCGAGGCGGTCAGCAGGCGTCGTACACGAACCCCTCGGCACCCGCCGCGACGAGGTCCCGGTCGCGCAGCACGGTGAGCGGCGCGCGGTCCTCGAGCGTGCACACCTCGTCGAACGTCAGGCCCGCCGCCTCCAGCGCGTCCGGGTACTCGACCTGGAGCACGTGGTCGCCGTAGACGTCGGTGTAGGCGGCGCACTCGGACCACACGGCGCACTCCTCGGTGACGGCGAGGTCGAAGCCCAGGTCGTCGTGGGCGAGGCGGGTGATCTCGGCGGCATTCTTCTGCGCGACGGCCAGCCCGGACCGGTGCGCCAGGTCCACGTACGCGCGGGCGAGGGCGTGCGCGCCCGCCTCGTCGACGGCGTCGAACCGGGTCCAGGTGTCGAGGTTGTCCAGCTCCACGGCGTCGAACCCCGCCGCCGCACACCCCTCGACCACCGGGCCCAGCACCGCGAGGATCCCCTCGCGCTGCTCCGCGGTGGACGGGTCGAGGACACGCTCGTCGGGCCAGTCCGGGTCGACGACGGGCTCGCCGTCCGCGTCGTGCAGCAGCAGGTCCTCGCGCCCCACCCAGCGGCCCTCCTCGCCGGGCTGGGTCTGGAAGCCGTTGACGTAGCAGACGTTGTACGCGCCAGGCAGCGGGTCGTCCGTCGCGTCCCGGACGACCACGTCGATAGTGGCCGTCCCGCCGGCCTCTCCCGCGTCGGACGCTCCGCCGAGCTGGTAGTCGAGCGCGCCCGTCGTGGGCGGCAGCTCGACCTCGGGGCGTGCCTCCGGCCCGGTGGACGGCGGCGCGGAGGGGCCCGCGGACGGCGATGCGACGGGGTCGCACGCGGCCGCCGCGAGCGCCACCGTCGTCGTCACCAGCACGGACCTGAGCACCGCCGCCGTTCCCCGCACCGCACGAGTATCGCCTGGCTGCGGGGTGGCGGGCGCGTCTACGGTCGGGGCCATGACGCTGCACGACGACGAGGTCCCCGTCACCGCCGACGACGTCCGCCGCCTGGTCGCGGCCCAGCACCCGCAGTGGGCTTCACTGGCAGTGACCCCGGTGCGGGAGTCGGGCACCGACCACCTGCTGTTCCGCCTCGGCGGCGACGACGACGCCCTGGTGGCGCGGATGCCGAAGATCGCGTGGGCCGGGGAGCACGCGCTCGCCGACGCCCGCTGGCTTCCCCGCCTCGCGCCGCACGTCCCGCTGACGGTGCCCGCCCCGCTGGCCGTGGGCGAGCCCGACGACGCGTACCCGTTCCACTGGTCCGTGGTGCCGTGGGTGCCCGGCGCCGCCGTGGCCGACCCGCTCGACCCGGGCGCCACCCCGAACCTGGACCCCGCCGCCGCGGCCACCGACCTGGGCACGTTCGTCGCCGCGCTGCGCGCCGTCGACGCGACGGACGGGCCGGTCAAGGACGGCACGGGCCGCGGCGTACCGCTGGCCCGCCTGGACGACGACGTCCGCCGCGCCACCGCCGAGGCCGGCGACCGCGTCGACGGCCCCGCCGTCCTCAAGGCCTGGGACCGCGCGCTGGAGGCCGCGTCCGACCCGGTGCCCGGCACGTGGCTGCACGGCGACCTCATGCCCGGCAACCTCCTGGTGGACGGCACCGGCGGGGACGGCCGGCTGACCGCCGTCATCGACTGGGGCGCCCTCGGCGTCGGCGACCCGGCGGCTGACCTGCCGCCCGCCTGGTGGCTCTTCTCCGGCCGGGACCGCGACGCGTTCCGCGAGGCCGCCGGGGCCGGGCCGGGCGGCGACCTCGACGACGGGGCCTGGGAGCGCGGGCGCGGGTGGACCCTGGTGCAGGGCGTGATCGCCCTGCCCTACTACTGGGACCGCTGGCCCGAGTTCGCCCGGGCGTCGCAGCGGAGGGTCGCGGCGGCCGTGGCCTGACCGGGGTCGGGGTCGGATCCTCAGGGTCGAATCCTCAGGGTCGAACCGGGGGAGAACCCGATACCGAGCGCGCGGGGCCGCTCGTACCGTCGAGACATGACCACTCCCACCTCGACCCCGTACGTCCAGCCCGCCCCCGCCCCCCGCCGCAAGCTGTTCCGGCCGAAGTTCGGCCGCGTGCTCGGCGGCGTCTGCGCGGGCCTCGCCGACTACCTCGGCTGGAGCCGCGGCCTCGTCCGCGTCCTCGCCGTCGCGTCGATCCTCATCCCCGGCCCGCAGGTGCTCGCCTACATCGTGCTGTGGATCCTCATGCCCGACGAGGACAAGGCGCTGCGCGCCGCCTGAGCGCGCCGCCCGACCTGGTGCCACCCCGAGGAGGAACCGTGCACGTCTCCGTGGAGCGCGGCGACATCACCACCGTCGCCGTGGACGCGATCGTGAACGCCGCGAACTCGTCGCTGCTGGGCGGCGGCGGGGTCGACGGCGCCATCCACGCGGCCGCCGGGCCGCGACTCCTCGCAGCGTGCCGCGAGCTGCGCGCCAGCACCCTGCCCGCCGGGCTGCCGGTCGGCGAGGCGGTCGCCACGCCCGGCTTCGACCTGCCCGCCGCGTGGGTGATCCACACGGTCGGCCCGAACCGGCACGCGGGCGAGACCGACCCCGACCTGCTCGTCTCGTGCTTCACCCGGTCGCTCGACGTCGCGGCCGACCTGCGCGCCCGGAGCGTCGCGTTCCCCGCCGTCGGCGCCGGCGTCTACGGCTGGGCGGCCGACGACGTGGCGCAGGCCGCCACCACCGCCGTCCGGACCTGGGACGACGCCAACCCCGCCGCCCTTGACGAGGTCCGTTTCGTCCTCTTCAACGCGCCCGTGCTCGCCGCCTTCGAACAGACCCTCGCGTCCGCCTGACCTGCGGGAACGGTTGTCCACAGGCGGCTGTCCACACCCTTGTGGGGCGCCGGGGCACCCGCTAGGGTCGAACACATGTTCGACACCGTGCCGACATCGCGCCCCGCCGACTTGCCCCCTGCGGCGCCGTCGCTCGCGCACGCGTCGACCGCGATCGACGAAGCCGTCGAGCTCCAGCGGCACGTCGACGCGCTCGAGGCGCGCAAGCTGGTCGCCGTGGAACGCGCGCGGGTGGCTGCGGCGCGTGCCGAGTCCGAGCTGCTCGCCCATGACGACGTCACGCTGAACCGCGCAGGAGCCGAACGCCGTCACGACCTGGCGCGGCGCGCCTTCACCGCCGACCTCGCCACCGCCCTGCACCTCACCGAGCAGACCGCCTCGCACCTCCTCGACACCGCCCGCACGCTGGTGGTCGAGGCGGGTGAACCTGGACGGGCCACCCTCGACCTGCTCTCCCAGGGAAGCGTCTCCCTCGCGCACGCGACCGCGATCGCCGACACCCTGGCCGACCTCCCGGACCCCCACGCGCGTGCCCGGGTCGAGGCCGCCGTGCTCCCCCGCGCGACGACGTGCACCGTGCCACAGCTGCGCCGACGCCTCCGTCGCGCCCGGGACCTCGTCCACCCGGAGGCGTTCGCGGAGCGTCATCGCCGAGCCGCGGAGTCGAGGGCCGTCTACGTCGACCCAGGTGCCGACGGCATGGCCTGGCTCACCGCCCACCTGCCCGCGCACGTCGCCCACGCCGCCTACGACCGCCTCACCAGCGCCGCATCGCGCGCACAGGAGCACGGCGACAGCCGCACACGCGCGCAGCTTCGCGCCGACGCCCTCGGTGACCTGCTCCTCACAGGCACGCCCGAACGTCGCACGTCCGCCGACGGCACGGACGCGGGCAGCGCGACGTCCGTACCTCGCCTGTCGGAGATCGCGCGCCGGATCGTCCCGGCGGTACGGGTGACGGTGCCGGTGCTGTCGCTGCTCGGTCACGCGGAGGAGGCCGCCGAGCTCGACGGCCACGGACCGATGGACGCGGAGACCGCGGCACTGCTCACGGCGGCCGCACCGTCGTTGCGTCGGCTGCTCGTGGACCCCGTCGACGGGCGCGTCCTCACCACCGACCCCGGCACCTACACCGTTCCCGCTGCGTTGCGCGCCTTCCTCCGGGCGCGGGACGGCGTCTGCCGGTTCCCCGGCTGCTCCCGCCGGGCGGTGCAGTGCGACGTCGACCATGTGGTCGCGTGGTCCGACGGCGGGCGCACCGTCGCGGGCAACCTGACCCACCTGTGCCGTCATCATCACGTGCTGAAACACCAGACGGCATGGCATAGCAGCCTGGGGCCGGACGGCGTCGCCACCTGGACCTCTCCGACCGGGCGGACGCACCACGACCCGCCATCAGACCCCACAGGCAGACGCTGGCCGGATCCACCGACCGGCAACGCCGCGACGAGCGACCCGGCGGACAGATGACCCGACAGACGGGCGACCCGACGGACGGACAACCCGACGGACACGCGGCGCCGCTGCGGGCCGGCGAACACGCCCAGGCCGAGCGTGCACGCGAGCACCAGCAGCAGGCCCGCGAACAGCCGCGACGCCCCGCTGTCGCGGCGCTCGGCGACGCCGAGATGCGTGGCGGCCAGGTCGTACCAGTCGCCGAACGTCGCCGGGAGGGGCACCTCGTCCGGGGCAGGGGGCAGCGGGGTCCTCGTGCGCGCCATCGGTCAGGCGCCCGCGGGCGACGACGGCGTCCCCGGGCCGGCGGGGCCCGGTAACAGCGGGGCCTCGTCCGCGCCCTCCGCGACGATCGTCGCGGGCCCGGCCATGGCCGCCAGCAGCATCTCCAGGCCGTTGCGCTGCGCCGGGTCGAGCGACCAGCCCGACAGCACCAGCGCGGGGCCGCCCTGCTTCGGCGCGGTCACGACGACGGCGAGGCCCACGGTGCGGGTGCGGGGGGCGGCGTCCTCGGGCTCGCCGGGGACGCGGTACGGCATGTCGAGCTCGGTGGTCAGGCCCAGCGCCGGGCCGATGCCGGTGCGGAACGTCTCGGTGTACGCCTCGTTGACGTCGAACCCGAGGCGCGCGGCGACCACCCGGCGCACGACCTCCAGCAGCGACACGGGCCCGTCCACCGCGGAGAGCTCGGTGACGGTGCCGGTGACGTCCCAGAAGATCTCCCGCCCGAGGGCGGTCTCGCCCGCGAACTCCGCGCCCTGGTGCACCAGACCGTGGATGAGGATCTGGTGCCGGCCGGCCAGGTCGCGCCAGGCGTCCAGCCCCGCGCGCAGCAGCTCCGCGTCCTGCCGCGTCAGGTCCACGCCGGCGTCCGCGAACGACCCGCGGATCACGCCGAGCGCCGCCGCCGACGTGGCATCGACCCGGTGCCCGCGTCGCTCGACGTCGTCGACGCCCTGCGCCGCAACGGGTACGGCGTGCACCTCGGGACCAACCAGGACCGGCACCGGGCCGCGTACATGCGCGACGCCCTCGGCTACGACGCCCTGTTCGACGTCAGCTGCTACTCCCACGACCTCGGCGCGGCCAAGCCGGACCCGGCGTTCTTCGCCGAGGCCGCGCGCCGCATCGGTGCCGACCCCGCCGCCATCCTGTTCGTCGACGACCGGCCCGACAACGTCGAGGGCGCCCGCGCCGCGGGCCTCGCCGCCGTGTGCTGGACGGTCGACGACGGGCACGCGGCGCTGCTCGACCTGCTCGACGGGCACGGGGTCGACGGCAGGCGGACGGTCGCGACCCCCTGAGCCCGGCGGCAGGTCAGCGCTTCGGGAAGCCCGCCTGCGGCTTGTCCTCGTCGATGTCCTCGATGTGCTCGAACTCGGTGGGCTCGTGCCGCACGGTGCGGTTGTAGAGCCAGGTGATGAACGAGAGCACGATGCCGACGGCGAGCAGGCCGCCCGCGATGAGGTACTGCTCCTGCTGCTCCGCGCTGCGCGCCCACGGCCCGGCGAGGTAGGCGCACGTGAGCGCGCCGAGCAGGGCGAGCCACGTCTTCGTGCGGAAGTGCGGGTGCTTCACGGGCTGCTTGCGCAGCACCAGCAACGCCACGTTGACGACCGCGAACACGACCAGGAGCAGCAACGACGTGGTGCCGCCGAGCAGGGCGATGGCGTTGGCCCCCTCCTCGGTCGCGTTCGCGTTGACCACGTAGACGATGAGGCCGAACGAGATCAGCGTGGTCACGATGATCGACACCCACGGCGTCTGGCGGGTGCGGTGCACCCGGCCGAAGCTCCGCGGCAGCACCCCCTGGTTGGCCAGCCCGTACAGCAGCCGAGACGCCATGAGCATGTTGATGAGCGCCGAGTTCGCTACCGCGAACATCCCGATGAACGGGAAGATGGTGTCGAACGGCAGGCCGGGAGCGCCTGCCGCCACGACCTGCGTCAGCGCGGAACCCTTCTCGGCGTCCGTGAGGTCGCCGACGGGCACGAGGGCGACGGCGGTGATGGCGACCAGCACGTAGATGAGCCCCGTGATCGACAGGCCGGTGAGCATGGTCCGCGGGAAGTCCCGCACCGGGTCCTGGCACTCCTCCGCCATGTTGACGGAGTCCTCGAAGCCCACCATGGCGAAGAACGCGAGCGTCGTGGCGGCCGTGACGGCGAGGAAGACGCCCTTGTCGTCCGGGCTCTCGAACACGACCACCCGCGAGAAGTCGGCCCGCCCCTGAGTCATCCCCCACATGCCGACGAAGATGACGAGCAGCAGGCCCGACAGCTCCACGAGGGTCAGCACCACGTTCGCCTTGACGCTCTCCCCGACGCCGCGGAAGTTCACCAGCGCCACCAGCGTCATGAAGCCCAGCGCGATCCACAGCAGCCCGTTCGTCCCCAGGCCCAGGCCGAAGCCGTCGTTGAGGAAGCCCGCGAACGCGTTCGACGCCGTCGACGCCGACGTGATGCCCGAGCACATCACCATGAACGCGATGATGAACGTGACGAAATGGATGCCGAACGCCTTGTGCGTGTACAGCGCGGCCCCCGCAGCCTGCGGGTACTTCGTCACCAGCTCCAGGTACGAGAACGCCGTGATCGTCGCCACCGCGAATGCGATGAGGAACGGCGCCCAGGCCGCGCCCCCGACCTCGCCGGCCACCTGGCCCGTGAGCGCGTAGACGCCGGTGCCGAGGATGTCCCCGACGATGAACAGCAGCAGCAGCTTGCGCCCCATCACCCGCTTGAGGCCCGGCTCCGCGGTGCCGCCCGCCCCGTCCGGCCCGGTCTCGTCGATCGTCTGGCTCATCGCGACCCCCTGGATCCCCTGGATCGTCCTCGCGGCCCCCGCGCCTCGTTGCGCGGGACAGCCATCCCCCATGGAACCGCGCCCCGGCCCGCGGTGCACGGCCGACGCGCGGCCGTGACCGAAGGTCGACGGTGACGTAGCGATTCCTCGTCGCCCTGCTGCGGGACGACGAGGAATCGCTACGTCACGAGGTGCGAGGGCGGTCAGTCCGTCGCGACGGCGAAGACGTGCAGCCGGGGGTTGTCCGGCAGCGTCACCGACGTGAGCTCCTTGCCGGCGGGGACGGCGACGGGTGCGGTGGCGTAGAGCCCGCAGCCGAAGTTGTCCACACCGGTGCCGTTGCCGCGGCCGCCGGGCTTGGCGACCAGCACATTGCCGGCGTCGGGCGACCCGGCGCACCAGTCGGTGACCGCCACGTCGACATCGGACGAGCTCCCGTCGGCGAAGCCGAGCCGCAGGGTGCCGCGCTGGGTGCCGTGGGTCGCGGTGCCCACGACGGACACCTTCCGCGCACCCGACCGCGCACCCGGCACGTCGACCTGCTGGCCGGCGGCGGCCACGTTGTCCGGCTCGCCGGCGTCGGGGGCGCCGAGCACGTAGGTGAGGTCGGTGCCGGGCACGGTCAGCTCGAGGCCCTGGACGGCACCGGCGGCGGCGAGCCCGTCGCGCAGCAGGTAGGCGCCGCCGCCGTCGAGGTCGGCGTTGGCCTTGCCCCGGTCGCCGATGCCCACGTTGTCGAAGGCGGGCGCGAGCCAGGACTCGGCGGCCACGACGACGGGCACCTCGCGCTCGACGGTGCCGCCGGCGCCGTCGGACACGACGACGCGGACGGGGTACTGCCCGGGCTTCGCGTCGGCGGGCGCGGACAGCGTCACGGTGCCCTCCACGGTGGCGGGCAGACCGTCGGAGTCGGCGCTCCACTCCGCGAGGTCGGTCGCCGCCTCCACGGCGCCGCCGGCCGTCACCTCGACGGTGCCGGAGACCTTCCCGGCGCCCTGGGCGACGACCTGCACGGACGCCTCCACGCTGCCGCCCGGCCGCAGCACGGGGTGCGCGGGCGACAGGCCGGCGAACAGGCGGTGGTCGGCCTGCGGCTCCCCGGCGGCCACCGCTCCCGGCCGGTCGGCGGGCGCCGTCGCCCAGGCGGACGGCTCGGCCCCGGTGCGGACGTCGAGCTTCCCGGCCGAGGTGAGCTCGGCCCCCGTCACGTACGCCCGCGACAGGTCGCGCTTCCCGAGCGTCACCGACTGCGTGTAGCGGTTCGTGGCCGACAGCCCGTCGGCGGTGACGTGCAGCGTCCCCCGGCCGTAGAAGTCGTCGTCGAGGTCGATCCGCACGTCGTCGAAGCGCGGGGTCGTCAGGCCCCACAGGTCGCTGCCGGGTGCGATCGGGTAGACGCCGATCGACGACAGCACGTGCCAGGCAGACATCGTGCCGAGGTCGTCGTTGCCCGTGACCCCGTCGGGCCCGTCCGTGAACAGGGTCGACGCCGCGCGCACCACGTCCGTCGTCTTCCACGGCTGCCCGGCCCACAGGTACATGTACGGGGCGTGCAGGTTGGGCTCGTTGTTCGGGTTGTACGTCTTCCAGCCGTAGTAGTCGTACGTGCCGTTGACCCACACGTCGCTGGCGACGTGCGCCGGGTCGTCGACCAGCTGGTCGTAGGCGAAGAAGTCGTCGAGGTCGGCCGCCGCGGCGTCGGTGCCCCCGAGCAGGTCGAACAGCCCCAGCACGTCCTGCGGCACCAGCCACTGGTACTGGACCGCGGTGCCCTCGTGGAAGCCCTCGCTCCACGCCGGGTCGGGGTTGCCCGTGAACAGCCCGTCGCCGCCGCGGGCGCGGAAGGCCCCGGTGCGCGGGTCGAAGACGTTGCGGTAGCTCTGCCCGCGCGTGGCGTAGCGGTCGGCGTCGGCGTCGTGCCCGAGGTCGCGCGCCATCGTCGAGAGCATGGCGTCGGAGAGCGCGTACTCGAGCGTCGCGGAGGCGCCGTGGTCGAGGTCGAAGTCCCCCGGCCGGGTGCGGCGCGACGGGTCCTGCGGCACGTAGCCGTCCCGGATGTACTCGACGTTCCCCGCGCGTCCGTTCGACGGCGAGTCGGCGGGCGGCACGCCGTCGGCGTTCTGCTTGAGGACCTCGTACGCCTCGTCCTCGTGCCCGGCCAGCAGGCCCTGGTGGTAGGCGCTGACCAGGAACGGCGTGACCGGGTCACCGGTCATGATGTTGGTCTCGACCGTGCCGTACCCCCAGCGCGGCAGCCAGCCGCCCTGCTGCCCCTGCCGCACGACGGACAGCGCCATGTCGGCGGACTCGCGCGGTGCGAGCAGCGCCAGCAGCTGCTGCTGGGTGCGGTACGTGTCCCACAGCGAGTAGTTCTGGTAGTAGGTGAACCCCTTCTCGCGGTGCACCTCCTGGTCCCACCCGCGGTAGCGGCCGTCGACGTCGGAGCCGACGTTGGGGGCGAGGAAGCTGCGGTACAGCGAGGAGTAGAAGGTGCGCAGGTCCTCGTGCGCGCCGCGCTTCACCTGCACGGTCCGCAGGCGCCGTTCCCAGGCGGCCGTCGTCGCGGCACGGACCTCGTCGAACGTGCCGCGCTCGGCCTCGAGGTTGGCGGCGGCGCCCGCCGCGTCGACGTAGCTCAGCGAGGTGACCGCCTCGACGTCGCGGTCCTCGCGCGTGTCGAACTGCACGTACGCCCCGATCCGGCCCTTGCCGTCGGCGGCGTCGGAGCCCTTCGTGACGGCGTCGCCGTTCCAGGTGCCGTGCGCGGTGAACGGCCGGTCGAAGACGGTGCGCGTGTGGATCGTCTGCGGCTCGGTGTCCTGGCAGAAGCCACGCGTCGTGATGGTGGTCTCGATCGTCCGGTCGTCGACGACCCGCACGCTGGAGCCGGCGACGCTGTTGAGCGCCTGCCCCGTGTTCAGCATGACGGTGGCCTTCGTGGTGGCCGGGAACGTGTACCGCTGCGCACCGGTGCGCTGCGACGCGGTGAGCTCGGCCTCCACGACGCCCTCGGGGGCCTGCAGCCCGACGCGGTAGTAGCCGGGCGACGCCTCCTCGTCGTCGTGGGAGTACGCCAGCGCGTAGTCGGCGTAGTCCGTGCTGGTCACGTCGCCCGTGGTGGGCAGCACGGGCAGCGGCCCGCCCAGCCCGCAGCCGACACCGGAGATGTGCACCAGCGAGAAGCCGCGCACCCGGTCGTTGTCGTAGTCGTAGCCCACGTTGTGACCGTTGTCGGGCGAGAGCTGGACCATGCCGAACGGCGCCGCGGCGCCCGGGTAGGTGTTGCCGTCGTCCTTGGTGCCGATGAACGGGTTCACGTACGCGGTGAGGGGCCCGCGCACCTTCTCCGTCCCGTCGGGCGACGAGGGGGTGGCGGACGCGGGGACGCCGGCCAGGACGGCGCCGAGAGCGACCGTCGTCGTGAGAGTGAGGGTGGTGCGGAGCAGGCGGCCGGTGCGGCCCCGACGTGCGTCCATGCGAGCGGGTTCCTTCCACAGCTGTGTGGGTCGGGCCAAGGCTGGCAGGGACCTGACACCGCTGTCAACAGCCGTCCGGGAAACACGGAGCGGGGGGTTCTTCCCCCCCCCCCCAAAAAAAAAAAAAACCCCCCCCCCCCCCCCCCCCCTCCCCCCCCCCCCCCCCCCCCCCCCCCCCCCCCCCCCCCCCCTCCCCCGCTCCC
>NZ_JBSGUW010000001.1:410033-446388 GCF_053608125.1 Isoptericola sp. NPDC055063
GCGTAAAGGAAGGGGGGTTCCTCAAAAAGTTGGGGGGGGAGGAAAAGGGTGGGGAGGGACCGGACACTTTTGCAAACACCCGTCGGGAAAAAAGGGAGTGTCTTCCCCTCTCCCCGAGGGGGGAGGGGGAGAACCCGCTGCGTCGTCGGTCGTGCGCTCAGGTCAGCGCAGGCCGAACGCCTTCACGACCTCCTGGGTGACGGAGCTGCCCGCGTCGTCCTGCGCCGCCGTGCGCAGCGAGACGGACGTGGCACCCTTCGGCGCGTCGAACGTGACCGTCCAGCGGCCCTCGCCCGACGGCTTCGCCGCCACGGACCGCCACGTGGCGCCCTCGTCGAACGACACCTCGACGGCGACGCCGGTGACGGTGCCCGCCCCGACGGCGCCCTCCGGCGGCAGGGCCGCGGTGACGTCCACCCGGACCGGCTTGTTCCGCCGGACGGCGCCCGACAGGTCCCGGCCCGCGACGTCGTACCCGAGCGACACGATCGGCAGGGGCGAGCCGTCCAGCGCCGCCTGGTCGGCCTGGAACGTCCAGACCGTCGAGGTGCGGCTGGAGTAGGCCCACGCCGCCGGGTCGAGCGCCGTGTCCTGCTCGAAGCGGTACGTGTGCGTCCCCTCGACGACGGGTACCTCGCGCTGGATCGCCTGGCCGGACATCTCGCGCACCAGCGTGCCGTCCTGGAACAGCCGGGAGGTGACCGGCTGGTCGTCGCCGAACCCGCCGGTCAGCTCGCCGGTGCTCGACGCCGGGGGCACGTTGAGCTGGAAGAACTCCCCGTTCGCCTTCGACTTCCAGTAGCCGGGACCCTGGTGGGGCGCGGTGACGCCGAACCAGTCGATCGTGGTGCGCGAGCCGGCCGCGTACCGGCGCTGGTCGTCCCGCACCTCCCACCCGTTGGTCGACGTGGCCGTGGCGTACCAGCCCTGCTCCTCGCCCACCGGCGAGATGTACACGAGCTGCTCGTCGCCGGACATGCGCGGCTGCGTGACCCCGAGGCAGCCCAGGCTGTACTCCGGGCAGTCGTAGCGGCTGACGAACGTCAGGCGCGGGTCGGGGTCGGCCAGCCGGTCGGTGACCTGCGCGAGGTCCTTCTCCCGCGGCGCGACGCTCAGGTCCGCGGGCACCGAGCCCTCCCACGTCTTCACGACGTCGTAGGAGTAGTCGGGGAACTCGACGCCGTCGCCGGTCAGGCGGGCGCCCTTCCCGGCGGCCCCGGCGAGCAGGCGCCCGCCCTCGTCGGCGGTGAGGGAGACGACCGGCACGTCGGTGCCGCCGGCCGGGTCGTACAGCACGCCCGGCCCGTCGTTCACGACCACGAGCAGCGCGGCGCCGGCGGCGTCGGCCGCCGCGGCACGGTCCCAGGGCGCGACGTCGGGGTCGTTGGTCACGACCAGGGCCTTGCCCTGCGCGGCCACCGCGGCGATCTCGTCGGGGGTGCCCGTCCCCGCCGTCACGACCTCGAGGTCGACCTTGCCGTCGAGGCGCGCGCTGCCCGCCTGGTAGACGGGCGCGAGGGCGGCCGGCCTCGGCGTCCTGGCCTGCAGCGACAGCAGCGGCGCCGTGCGAGACCACCGGCTGGTGAGCTGGAAGTCCCCGCCGGCGACGTCGCCGGTCTCGTTGACCCAGACCTCCGCGCCGGGGACCATCCCGACGGAAGCGGAGAACGTGGCGAAGTCGCCGCCGATGCCGGAGTCGTGGAACCACTGCACGCGGCCGTCGAAGTCGGCGCTGGCCCGCGGCGTGTCGAGCTCCACCGGGTTCGCGTCGCGGGCGTCGAGCACCACACGGACGTCGCCGTCGGCGACGGTGACCTGCGGGTCCGCGAGCCAGTACAGCCGGTCGGTGCCGTCGGTGTCGGCGTACCGGATGCTCGTGAGAGCGGTGAACTCCCCGGGCTCGACGCGCTGGGTGGGCGTCGCCCCCGTCTCCGGGTCGGTGACGAGCGGGGTGATCCACTGCGTCCCGTACCGGTACAGCGAGACCTCCGCCGCGACGGGCTCGCCGTCGGGGCCGAGCACGGTGACGTCGAGGTCGTAGTGCTCCGTCTCGCGGGTGAGGCCGGTGGCCGTGCGCGCCGCGACGGCGCCGTCGGCGGTGGTCGCCACGACCTGGCCGGTGTACTTCCCGGCGGCGGTCGCGTCGGCGAACGACGCCGTCGCGTCCACGGACACGGTGCCGTGCGCCGGCACGACGACGTGCGTCGCGCTCAGGCGCACCAGGTCGACGGCGCCGTCGGGCCCGGTGGTGGTGGACGCCAGGTCGAGCGCGACGTCGGCGTCGGTGTCGTTCGCGTAGGTGATGGTGCGGGTCTGCGGCTCGGGGTCGCCGTCGCCCCAGGCCACCCGCCCGAAGTGCACCGAGCCGGTGGCGTCGACGCCGTCCAGCGCGGCGGGCACGTCGAGGCGGCCGGTGCCGACCTCGTACGGGGTGTACCCGGCGAGCCCCACGGCCGACGACATGAGCGCGTCCTTGATCCGCGCCGCGTCCCAGTCGGGGTATGCCGCAGCGAGGATGGCGGCCGCGCCGGCGACGTGCGGCGTCGCCATCGAGGTGCCGCTCATCGTCTGGTACGGGCCCTCGCCCGCCGCGTACTGCGACCGCGCGGCCGTGATGTCCACGCCCGGCGCGGCGAGGTCCGGCTTGAGGCCGTCGTCCAGGCCGCGGGGCCCGCGGGAGGAGAAGTACGCGATCTCGTCCTGGTCGTCCGTCGCCGCGACGGTGAGCGCGGCGTCGGCGGTGCCCGGGCTGCTCACGGTGCCCTCGCCGCCGGCGTTGCCCGCCGCGATGACGAACAGCGCGTCGGTCTCCTCGGTGAGGTTGTTGACGGCCTGCGCCACCGGGTCGGTCTGGTCGTGCCGCGAGTCGTCGCCGAGGCTCATGCTCACGACGTCGGCGTCGACGTCGCGCGACGCCCACTCCATGCCGGCGATGATCCACGAGTCCAGGCCGAAGCCGTCGTCGCTCAGCACCTTGCCGACGGCGACGTCGGCGCCGGGCGCGACGCCGCGGTGCACGGCCCCGTCCGCCGCGCCCGAGCCGGCGACGGTCGACGCGACGTGCGTGCCGTGGCCGTGCACGTCCTTGACGGTCTCGCCGGGGACGAACGACTCGGTGGTCGTGACGACGTCGGCGAGGTCGGGGTGCGCGGCGTCGACGCCGGTGTCCAGCACGGCCACGGTGGCACCCTCGCCGTCGTGCCCGGCGGCCCACGCCTCGGGGGCGCCGACCAGCGGCACGCTGACGTCGAGGGTCGCCTCGGCGCGGCCGTCGAGCCAGAGCTTGGCGATGCCGCCGGCGAACGTGCCCGGCGCGGCGGCCGAGCGGGCGGACGGGGTCGGGGCGGCGGTGATCGCGCCCCAGAAGGTGGCCGCGTCGTCGGTGTCGGTGCGCAGCGCCGCCCCGCCGATCGACGTCAGCTCGAGCACCTTCTCGCTGCCCCGCGGGGCAGCGGCGGCCGCCTTGCGGGCCTTGCGGTCGTACTGCGCGATGACGGGGATGGCCGCCTCGTCGTCGTAGCCGTCCGCGACGAGCCCGGTGACGTTGAACAGCTCTCGGTCCAGCGCGCCCGACGCGAGGTACGGCTGCGCGGCGGCGGGCACCACGTACAGGTCGTCGCCCACCTCGAAGGTCTGGGCCGGCTCGGTGGCGCCGGCGGCGGGCTCGACCGTGACGGCGGGCCGGCCGTCGCCGGTCGTGGCCACGTGCACGACGTCGCCGGTGACGAGCGTGAGCGTGGCGGTCGCGCCCCCGGGCGCGGCGGAGGTGGTCGGGGTGGCGGACGCCGGTGTGGCGGCGCCCGGGTCGGTGGCTGGTCCGGCGAGGGCCGGTGCGGCGCCGGCGGCCAGCAGGGCGCTGACAGCGGTGGCGGCTAGACCGGCACGGACGGGTGGTCGCATGGTGGGGCCCCTTTTGCGTCGAGCCGACCTGAGTGGCGGCAACGGTGACGGCACTGTCGGTGTGGGAGACGGTGTCATCACCGTTGACCCGGCACAACGACCACGGGTGGCGGATCTACGCCATGACAGGAAACCGCATCCCGGCGTGGCGGTCCGCCGGGCCCCGGGGCAGCCACGACGATGGCCCCCACGAGGGCCCGCCCGGGCCCGGACGGGCAGGGGGACCGATGACGCGGACGACGACGGGCGACGGGGCCGACCTGGGGGCCGACCTGCTGAGCGACGTCGCCGGGCTCCCCGCGGCGCTGCTGGCCGCCTACCGGGTGCTCGTGGCGACGCCGACGTCGGACGCGGCAGCCGTCGCGACCGCCCTCGACGTCCCCGTCGACGACGCGGCGGAGCGGCTGGAGGACCTCGCCGCGCGGGGGTTCGCCACCCCGCTCGCCGCGTCGCCCGGGGCGCCGGGCCGGCGTTTCGCCGCCGCGCCGCCGTCGGTCACCCTGGGCGCCGTCGTCGCCGCCCGCGAGGAGGCGGTGCGCCGCGCGCAGGCCGAGCTGGACGTCCTGGAGGAGATGTACCGGCTGGCGGGCGTCGGCGGGGACGGGGCCGGCGAGGTGGTGCAGGTCGTGCGCGGCGCGGACGCCGTCGCGCGCTGGTTCGGGCGCGTGCAGGCGGGGGCACGGCGCGAGGTGCTGGCGCTCGTGCAGCACCCCGTGGCCGTGACCAGCGCCGACCAGAACCACGTGGAGGGCGAGCTCGTGGCCCGCGGCATCCGGTACCGGGCGCTGCTCGAGCGCCCCATGCTCGAGACGTTCCCCGGCGGCCTCGACGCCTTCGCCGAGTCGCTCGCCGCCGGCGAGGAGGCCCGGGTGGCCGAGTCCGTGCCGCTGCGCATGATCGTCGTCGACCGCGAGCTCGCGTTCCTGCCCGTCCTCGCGGACCCCGAGCGTGCGTCGGCCGCCGCGATCCTCGTGCGCCCGAGCGCGCTGCTCACCGGGCTGGTCGCGCTCTTCGAGACCCTGTGGACGACGGCGGCCCCCGTCGTCCTGCACGGCGCGTCCGCCGCTCCGGGGAGCGGCGCCGCGGACGACGTCGACGCCCGCCTGCTCTCCCTCCTGCTCGCCGGCCAGACCGACGAGGCCGCAGCGCACCAGCTCGGCGTCTCGCTGCGCACGGTGCAGCGGCGCGTGCGCGAGCTGATGGACCGCGCCGGCGTCCGGACCCGCGTGCAGCTCGGCTGGCACGCCGCGCGGGCCGGCTGGGGCACCGCCCCGGGCATCGAACCAGGTCACGATTGGGCGAAACTCGAGCCGACGCCTTGACACCGCTGCCACCGCGGCCGTGCGATGAGTGGAGCCGACGTGCAACGACGCGCGCCGGCACGAGGGCGTAGGAGTGAGACACATGCGAGGAGCTCCGAGGACTTCTGTGGTCGCCGCGGTCGCGGCCGCGGTGGCGCTGACCGTGGCCGCGTGCGGCGGCGGCGGCAACGAGCCGAACAGCGGGGGCAGCGGGGGCTCCGGCGGCGACGAGGTGGAGGTCTTCACCTGGTGGGCCGCCGGGTCCGAGAAGGCCGGCCTCGACGCGCTGGTGAAGGTGTTCGACGAGCAGCACCCGGACGTGAAGTTCGTCAACGGCGCCGTGGCCGGCGGCGCGGGCTCGCAGGCGAAGGACCTGCTGCAGACCCGGCTCCAGGCACAGGACCCGCCGGACACGTTCCAGGCCCACGCGGGCGCCGAGCTGCAGGACTACATCGACGCGGCGCAGATCCAGGACGTCACGAGCCTGTACGACGAGTTCGGGCTCACGGACGTCTTCCCGCCCGACCTCATGGACCGGCTGACGGCCTCCGACGGCAAGATCTACTCGATCCCGTCGAACATCCACCGCGCCAACGTGGTGTGGTCCAACCGGAAGGTGCTGACCGACAACGGCATCGACCCGGACGCCACGTACACCGACCTCGCGTCGTGGATGAAGGATATGGACACGCTGAAGAAGGCGGGCGTCACGCCGCTCGCCGTCGCGCAGGCGTGGACCCAGGTGCAGCTGCTCGAGACCGTGCTGCTGGCCGACCTGGGCGCCGACGGCTACTCCGGCCTGTGGGACGGCTCCACCGACTGGAAGGGCGCCGAGGTCACCGCGGCGCTGCAGGACTTCCAGAAGCTCATGGGCTACACCAACACCGACCGCGACGGCCTGGACTGGCCGGAGTCGCAGCAGCTCGTGATCGACGGCAAGGCCGCGTTCACCGTGATGGGCGACTGGGCCGAGGCCTCCTACGAGGAGCAGAAGAAGGAGCTCGGCACCGACTACTCCGCGTTCCCGGTGCCGGGGACGGACGGCGTCTTCGACTTCCTCGCCGACTCGTTCACGCTGCCCGTGGGCGCGCCGCACCCCGACGGGGCGAAGGCGTGGCTCGAGACCGTCGGCTCCGCCGAGGGCCAGGAGGCGTTCAACAAGGCCAAGGGGTCCATCCCGGCGCGCACCGACATCGACATGGCCAGCTTCGGGAAGTACCAGCAGGACGCGGCGGAGTCGTTCAAGAGCGACACCATCGTGTCGTCGCTGGCGCACGGCGCCGCCGTCCCGGTAGCCACGCTGACGGCCATCACCGACGCCACCAGCAAGTTCACCTCGGGGGCGTCCGACCTCGCCGGCTTCCAGTCGGAGCTCGCGGCCGCCAACGCCGGCTGAGCGCCGGATGCCGTCCCCCGTGCGCACCGGGCGGTCGGGGGTGCGCCGCGCGGTCCGCCGCGCCGGCGCACCCCTCCTCCTGCTGCTGCCCTCGCTGATCCTGGTGGGGGTGTTCGTCTACGGCCTGATCGTGGCGAACGCCCGCACCTCCGCCACCGACAACCACACGGCCGCCCAGGCCACCGGCCAGGCCCCGACGGTCGTCGTGTGGTTCCGCAACTACCTCGACCTGCTCGGCAGCGAGGAGTTCCAGCACTCGCTGACCAACCTCGTGCTGTACACGGTGGTCTTCCTCGTCGGCACGATGCTGATCGGCTTCGTCTGGGCCTGGCTGCTCGACAAGCCGCTGCGCGGGGAGGGGTTCTTCCGGTCGATCTACCTGTTCCCGATGGCGGTCTCGTTCATCGCCTCGGGCGTGGTGTGGCGGTGGCTGCTCAACTCCAACCAGGACGAGCAGGCGTCCGGCCTCAACCGGCTGTTCCAGATGATCGGGCTGGACGCGCTGCAGAACAACTGGTGGAACAACGTCTCCGTGGGCATCGTCGCCATCGCGATCCCCGCGATCTGGCAGCTGTCCGGGTACGTGATGGCGCTGTTCCTCGCCGGCTTCCGCGGCATCCCCGTGGAGCTGCGCGAGGCCGCCCGCGTGGACGGCGCCAGCGAGTGGAAGCTCTACCGGCACGTGCTCTTCCCGCAGCTGTCGCCGATCGCCCTGTCCGCGCTCATCATCATCGGCCACATGTCGCTCAAGGCGTTCGACCTCATCATGTCGATCTCGAAGCCGGCGAACTACCAGACCAAGGTGCCCGCCGTGGACATGTACGTGTTCAAGTCCGCGTTCGACTACGCCAACGCGGCCGCCGTCGGCACGATCCTGCTGGTCATCGTGGCGATCGTCATCGTGCCGTACCTCGTGCACACGCACCGGCAGGGCAAGCGATGACCGCCGTCATCGAGGAGGAGGCCGGGCGCCCCGTCGACCTCGGCCGGCACGCCACGCCGCGGGGTCGCTTCACCGTCGGCCGCACGCTGCGCTACCTGGTGCTCCTGTTCTTCGTCCTCGTGGTGCTGGTTCCCGTGTACGTGCTGCTCGTGACGAGCTTCAAGGGTCCCGGCGACGCCGCGCCCACCCGCGCGTGGAACCTGCCGCAGGTGTGGACCACCGCCAACTGGGAGACGGCCTGGTCCACGCTCGCGCCCGCCATCGGCCGCACGGTGCAGATGGTGGTGCCCGCGGCGCTCATCTCCGCGTTCCTCGGGTCGCTCAACGGGTTCGTGCTGTCGCGCTGGCGCTTCCCCGGTGCGGACCTCGTGTTCACGCTGATCCTGTTCGGCATGTTCATCCCGTACCAGGCCGTGATGATCCCGCTGAACCAGCTGGTGCTCGGCCTCGGCGTGCCCAGCGGCATCCCGTCGCTGATCCTGCTGCACGTCGTCTACGGCATCCCGATCACGACGCTGATCTTCCGCAACTACTACATGACGGTGCCGAACGAGCTGATCGAGGCGGCGCGCGTCGACGGGGCGGGGATGCTCCGCACGTACGCGTGGATCGTGCTGCCCATCTCGATCCCGAGCTTCGTCGTCGTGCTCATCTGGCAGTTCACGTCGGCGTGGAACGACTTCCTGTTCGCCGTCTTCTTCTCCTCCAGCCAGAACGGCCCGGTCACCCTGGCGCTCAACAACCTCGCCAACGGCGCCCTGCTGCAGGACTACGGCGTCTCCATGGCCGGCGCCCTGTTCGCGTCGCTGCCCACGCTGCTCGTGTACGTGCTGCTGGGCCGCTACTTCATGGGCGGGCTCATGTCGGGGTCCGTGAAGGGCTGAGGCACGCCCCCGGCCGCCGTCAGGAGGCCGGGGGCACCTCGCCGCTGCCGCGCGGCACGAGGTGCGTGGGCACGACGACGACCTGCGCGGCGCGCGCAGGGTCGGCCGCCCGCTCCAGGGCGAGGGACGCCGCCCGCCGCCCCATCTCGACCGCGTCGTAGCCCACCACCGTCACGCCCAGCAGGTCGGCGAGCTCGAAGTCGTCGAAGCCGACGAGGGCGACCGCCGCGCCGCCCGCGCGCGACCGGGCGCGGAGGGCGTGCAGCGCCCCCACGGTGATCTTGTTGTTGGCGGTCACGAGGGCGGTGGGCGGCTCGTCGAGCGCCAGCAGGTCGGCGACGAGCGCGCCGGCGACGGCCGCGTCGTGCGCGCCGTCCCGCACGTACCGCTCCGGCTCGACGACGCCCGCCTCGGCCAGCGCCGCGACGAACGCGTCGCGGCGCTCCCGGAACGTCCACAGCCGCGACTCGTCGCCGACCAGGCCGATCCGGCGGTGCCCGTGCGCCAGCAGGTGCCGCACGGCCGCGCGCACCCCGCCGCCGTTGTCGATGACCACCGTGTCCGCGTCGACGTCGGGCGCCGGGCGGTCCACGAGGACGACCGGCAGCCCCTCCGCCTGCTCCTCGCGCAGCGCGGCGTGATCGCCCGAGGTGGGGGTAAGCAGCAGCGCGCCCACCCGCCGCTCGACCAGCTCGTCGGTGAGCTGACGTTCGCGGTCCGGGTCCTCGTCGCTGCTCGCGGTGAGGAGCTGCAGCCCCTGCCCGCGCAGCTCCCGCTCGATGCCGCTCGCGAGCGCCGAGTAGAACGGGTTGGCGAGGTCGCCGGTGACGAAGCCGACCAGGCGGGCCGCCCCGCCGCGGGCGAGGTCGGCCGCGGCGGCGTTGCGCCGGAACCCGAGCTCGTGGGCGGCGGCCTGGACGCGTTCGCGGGTGCCGGCGGCCACGTTGGGCTCCGCGTTGAGCACGCGCGAGGCCGTCTTGAGGCTGACCCCGGCGCGCTCGGCGACCGCCGCGAGCGTGGGGCGGCGGCCGCGGCGGGGGCCGGGCTCGAGCGTGGAGGTGCCCTGCGTCATCTGTTCTCCCGACAGCAGCGGACGATCGTGGCGACGACGATATCGAGAACCGGCGCCGCGGCAGACCATCTGGCCGCACCTGGGCCGGGTTCACCCGTTCCGCCGAGGACGTCGGGCGACGGCTCCGGGCGTGGGAGCCTGCCCCCAGGCCGCACCCTTGGGGGCGCCGCCCACGTGTGTCGGGGCCGGCGGGCACCCTGGGTGCATGACGACGACCACCCCCGCCGCACGGTGCTTCGGCGACGGCGACCCCCTGTACGAGGCGTACCACGACACCGAGTGGGGCGTGCCGGTGCACGGCGAGGCCGCCCTGCTGGAGCGGATCGCGCTGGAGGGGTTCCAGTCCGGCCTGTCCTGGATCACCGTGCTGCGCAAGCGGCCCGCGTTCCGGGAGGTGTTCCTCGACTTCGAGCCCGAGCGCGTGGCGGCGCTCGGCCCCGACGACGTGGAGCGGCTGCTCGGCGACGCACGCATCATCCGCAACCGCCAGAAGATCGAGGCCACGATCGGCAACGCGCGGGCCGTGCTCGCGCTGCACGACGACGGGCGCACGCTCGACGAGCTGTTCTGGTCGTTCGCTCCCGCGCCGCGCTCGCAGCGGCTCGGCGCGTGGGACGTGGTGCCCGCCAGCACGCCCGAGTCGGTCGCCCTGGCGAAGGCGCTCAAGAAGGAGGGCTTCCGCTTCTTCGGGCCGACGACGGCGTACGCGGCCATGCAGGCGTGCGGCCTGGTGGACGACCACCTCGCGACCTGCCCCGTCGTCGTCGGGCACGTCGCGGCCTGACCTGGTCGAATGGTGGGGTGCTGGGGTTCTGGTGGGGACTGCTGGGCAGCTCGTCGCTGCTGATCGGCGCCGCCCTGGTGCTGTGGCGCACGCCGAGCCGGCGGCTCACGGGCCTGATCATGGCGTTCGGCGCGGGCGTCCTCATCAGCGCGGTCGCCTACGACCTGGTGGAGGACGCGTCCCGGTCCGCGAGCGGGTGGGTGCTCCTCGCGGGGCTGGCCGCCGGTGCGCTGACGTTCTTCGTGGGCGACCTGCTCATCGACCGGCGCGGCGGGCGCGACCGCAAGCGGTCCACGGGCGTGCAGGCGGAGGGGTCGGGCGGTGCGATCGCGCTGGGCACGGTGCTCGACGGCATCCCGGAGTCGGTGGTGCTCGGCTCCACGCTGGTCGGCGGCGGCGGGGTGAGCGTCGCGGTGCTCGCCGCCGTGTTCATCTCCAACCTGCCGGAGGCGATGTCCGCCACGGTCGGGCTGCGGCAGGCCGGCACGTCGACCGCCCGACTCGCCCTGCTGTGGGGCGGCACCACGCTGGTCTCCGCGCTGGCCGCAGGCGTCGGGTACGCGGCGCTCGGCACCGCCGACCCGGCGACCATCGCCGTCGTGCAGTCGTTCGCCGCGGGCGCGCTGCTCACCATGCTCGTGGACACGATGATCCCCGAGGCCACGGAGTTCGGCGGGCCGGTGACGGGGCTGGTCACCGTGCTCGGGTTCGCCACCGCGTTCGGCCTGTCGGCCCTGGGCTAGGGTCGCCGCCATGGTGGTCTCCCCCGCTCCGGCGCGACGCCGCGCGGCGCCCTGGGCCGCCCTGGCGCTGGTCGGTGCGACCGGGCTGGCCGCGTGCTCGTCCGCCGGAGTCGACTGCCCCGCGGTGGGTTACTTCGACACCCTCGAGGTCGCGCTCGACGGCGACCTGACGCAGGTCGACCTCGTCCAGGTGTGCACCGACACTTGGTGCAGCCCCGGCCCCGGGGTCGACGAGTCCAGCTCGCCCACGGGGACCGTGACCGCGGCCGACGACGATCACACCTGGTCGTTCGCGCTGACCGGCACCCCGGACGAGGTCGTGGTCCGCGTGCTCGCCGACGAAGCGATCCTCGCCAAGGAGTCGGCCGAGCCGCGGTGGCACGAGGTGTCACCGGGGCCGTGCCCCGGCCCCTCGGAGGCGACGGTCGCCATCACGGTCCCGGCCACCGCCTAGGACAGGTAGCCCGGACTACGGGGCCTCCGGCCGCGAGGCGAGCAGCTCCACCTGCGCGAGCGTGAGCGGCCCCTGGCCGGCGGCCTCGGTCACCACCAGCCGCAGCGCGCCGTACGCCCCCGGCCGCGCGACGGTGAACGGACGCGTCTGCCGCGCCCACCGGAACGTCTGGCCGGACCGCTCGTCGAGCACGGCCCACGTGGCACCCGCGTCGTCGGAGCCCTCGAGCCGCCAGGCCGCGGGGGCGGCGCCGCCCGGGCCGGAGGTGAGCGTGTACCGCAGCACCTCGGGCCGCTCCCCCGCCGGCGCCGTCCACGTGACGACCGGCGTGCGGGACGCGAACGCCGCCGCGGTGGCCGACGTGTCGTCGACGAGGAGCTCGGCGGCCCGCCGGGCACCGCTGTCGGTCGCCCCGCCGGCGGGCGCGTCGTCGTCCAGGAACTGGTCGTCGACCCGCACCGTGCCGGCGCGCGTGACGTCGGTCAGCGGGGCGGGCGGGGCGTCGCCGCTGGTGAGCGACGGCGGCGCGTCGTCGGGGCCCGTGCCCCAGGCGGACGGCTCGGGCCCCATGACCAGCTCGACGGTGACGCCACCGACGAGGTCGGCGTGATCCAGCCAGGCCGCGTCGCGCGGCACCCCGCCCACGGTCAGCGACTGCACGTGGACGTTCTCGACCGAGTTCCCCACGGTGCGGACCACGAGGTCGCCGTCGGGCCGGTGGATCGTGACCTCGTCGAACAGCGGCGACCCCACGGCGTACCGCGGGGAGCCCACCTGCAGCGGGTAGAGGCCGATGGCGGCGAGCAGCCACCAGGCCGACATCTCGCCGTTGTCCTCGTCGCCGGGGTACCCCTGGCCGATCTCGCTGCCGACGAAGAGGCGACGCAGCGCCTCCCGCAGGATCCGGTGGGCCTTGGCGGGCGCGCCCACGGCCGTGTAGAGCCAGGGCACGTGGTGCGAGGGCTGGTTGCTCACGCCCCACATCCCGAGCCGCACGTCGCGGGCCTCCGTCATCTCGTGGATGACCTGCCCGTACCCGCCCACGTGGGTGCCGTCCTCGGGCCGGGAGAAGAACTCGTCGAGCCGCGCCTCCAGGCCCGCCGGGCCACCGTAGAGGTTGGCCAGCCCGCGCGGGTCGTGCGGCGCGTGGAACGCGAAGTTCCAGGCGTTCGTCTCGGTGAACGGCCCGCCCCAGTCGTCGGGGTCGAAGTGCCCCGCCGCTGGCGTGAACGCGCCGTCCGCGCCGCGCGCCCGGAAGAAGGCGACCTCCGGATCGAACAGCGCCCCGTACTGGGCGGCGCGGTCCAGCAGGTAGGCGGACTCCTCGCGCAGGTCCGCGCGCCGGTGGTCCGGGGTGGCCGGGTCCTCCGCGAGCGCCGCCGCCATCGTGCCGATGCCGAAGTCGTTGAGGCACCCCTCGAGCCCCCAGGACACCGACTCGTGGGTGGTCGCGGGCGTGAAGCCGAGGAAGGCGGAGGTCTCCAGCCCCTTGCGGCCGACGGCGTCGTGCGGGGGCGCGACGGTGGCGTTCTTCAGCGCGGCGTCGTAGGCGTCGAGGGCCAGCGCCGTGGGCAGCGCGCCCTTGAGGTACGCGTCGGCGAACGCGACGTCCGAGCTGGTGCCGGTCATGAGGTCGGCGTACCCGGGCGACGACCAGCGCGAGACCCAGCCGCCGTCGCGGTACTGCTGTACGAACCCGTCGGCGAGCTCAGCGGTGAGCCCCGGGTGCAGCAGCGCGAGCGCCGGCCAGGCGGTGCGGTAGGTGTCCCAGAACCCGTGGTTGACCATCATCGGCCCGTCCACGACGGCGGCCCCCGTGACCGTGTCGGTGCTCGGCCCGACGGGCGGCGCGACCGGACTGGCGTGGCGGCGCACGGGCGCCTCGACGGTGCCCGCGTTCTCGGTGTGCGACGTCGGGTACAGGTGCAGGCGGTAGAGGTTGGAGTACAGGGTGACGCGCTGGTCGTCGGTGGCGCCAACCACCTCGACGACGCCGAGCCGCTCCTGCCACAGCGCCCGGGCGGCGTCCTGGACCTCGGCGAACGTGCGCCCGGCGAGCTCCTGGTCCAGAGCGCGGCGCGCCTGGTCGAGGCTCAGGTACGACGTCGCGAGGCGCAGCTCGACGACGCTCCCTTCCCCGGACGTGTCGAAGCTCGCGAACCGGGCGTGCCGCCGGTCGCCCGCGGCGGCGCCCACCGCGACGGGAATCTGGTCGAAGACGCCCGCCACGAACATGCGCGAGCGGCCCACGGACAGCGGGCTGCCGTCGTCGACCCAGCCCGTCACCGTGCCGTCGGGGTGCGCGGTGAGGCGGGCCGCGCCGGCGGCGGTGGTGACGGTGTCGAGCAGCACGTGCCCGGTGCCGCCCGGGATGCCCGCCGGGAAGCCGAACCGCAGCACCCCGCCGTGGTCGGTGGGCGCGGCGGCGAGGGTGAGGCCGTCCGCGAAGGTCACGGCGTACAGGTCGGGGCGGGCCGTCTCGTCGGCGTGGTCGAACGGCAGGCCGCGGGCGCCCAGCGCGGCCGTCGGGACCCCGGGCCCCGCGGCCGGCTGCACGACGAGCTGGTTGCGGTCCCCCATCCACGGGCTGGGCTGGTGTGAGACGCCGAAGCCCTGGAGCACGGGCCGGTTGAGATGGTCGTTGGCCCGGTGGTACTCGTACAGCCAGCGCTGCGAGGCGGCGTCGGTCATCGGCACCCAGAGCGTGAACCCGTTCGGCACGGCCGTGGCGGGCGCGTTGTTGCCGCGCGAGAACTGGCCGCTCGACATCGTGCCGCGGCGGGTGTCGACCCAGTCGACCAGGTCCACCGGCCCCCTGCCGCCGACGACGGCGGGCTCCGCGACGAGGGCGACGTCGTCCACCCAGCCGGAGAACGCGGCGTCGGCCATGTCGTCCGGCGGGTCGCAGCGCAGCAGGACGGCGTCCACGGTGCGCCCGGCGGCGACGGCGCCGACGTCGATCCGCACGGAGTTCCACTGGTCGGCGTAGAGGATCTTGCCGTCGCCCTGGGCGCGGGCCGTGGCCCGGGTGCCATGGGCGTCGGTGGCGGGCAGGTCGGAGAGGTACGTGCCGTCGGTGAACGCCAGGTCGAGCGCGACGTACGTGGACGGGTACCGCAGGTCGCCGCGCAGGTCCGGAAGCACGACGTAGCTCAGCCGGGTGCGCGGGCCCACCTCGATCCCGAGGTCCCGGAACAGCACGTGCGTCACCGGTCCGGGCTCCTCGCGAAGCCCCGCGAAGCCCAGCGCGTGCAGGCCGGTGAACCCGGCACGGTGCTTGTGGGTGGCGCCGTCCGCGGGGCCGTCCCCCACCTTCGCGACGAGCGGGCCGTGGCGCGGGGTCGGCAGCGGCGCGGGGTCGCCGGGCTCGAAGGACGTCGCGAACGAGGTCACGAACGAGGAGGGGTGCGTCATCGGGTCTCCTGTGGGGGCTGCTGCCGGCGGGGCCGAGTGCCGAACAGGCAGTTGACACCGTATTGGGGACCCCCAGGCCCTCAATACGGTGTCAACTGCCTGTTCGGCACTCCCGGCGTGGAAGTGTCGCTACGTCGGGATGACGCGGCGCGTCAGTCGGCGTCCTTCTCGAAGGCGGCGGGGCGCACCTGCACCGCGCGCACCCGGTCGACGTCGAGCTTCTCGGAGCGGTCGAAGCGGTAGACGCCGTTCTGCTCCTGGAACACGTCCGTGAGCTGCGTGTAGCAGTAGCCGAACATCAGCGGGTCGTCGAGCAGGGCGTCGGTGAGGCCGGCGAACCGGGCGTGGAACTCCTCCTCGTCGGCCACGCGCTGGCCGTAGCCCCACGACTCGCTGCGGTCGTCGCCGGCGGCCTTCGCGGCCTCCTCCGGGTTCCACCAGATGCCGCCGTACTCGCTGCAGAAGTAGGGCTGACCCTTGTAGGGCAGCGAGATCGGGCCCTCGGGGTAGTCGTTCGCGTACGGCTTGCCGTCCTTCAGCCCGGCCATGTCGCGGGCGAACGCCTCCGGCTCCTGCTCGTAGTGGTGGGAGTCCCACACGTCCGTCTCGAGCACCCGGTGCGAGTAGCCGCTCGCGTCGAGCACGGGGCGCGACGGGTCCGCGAGCTTCGTCGCCAGGAACATGGCGCGCGTGACGTCGTCGAGCTGCGTGATCCGGTCGTGCAGCAGCTGGTGGGTCTCGTTCAGCGGGCACCAGCCGATGATCGACGGGTGGGAGAAGTCCCGCTCGAGGGCCTCCAGCCACTCGGCGACGTACGACGTCGTCGGCTTCTGGTGGTCGTCCTTGCGGCCGAAGTCGCCGGAGCCCCAGTCGCCGAACTCGCCCCACACGAGGTAGCCGAGGCGGTCCGCGTGGTACAGGTAGCGCTCCTCGAACACCTTCTGGTGCAGGCGGGCGCCGTTGAATCCCGCCTCGAGGCCCAGCTCGACGTCGCGTAGCAGGGCGGCGTCGCTCGGCGCCGTCATGAGCGACTCGGGCCAGTAGCCCTGGTCGAGCACGAGGCGCTGGAAGACGGGCTCCCCGTTGATGCGGATCGCCTTGCCCTCGATCGCCACGGACCGCAGGCCCGCGTACGAGCGCACGGCGTCGACGACGTCGCCCGAGCCGTCGTGCAGCTCCACCTCGACGCCGTACAGGTGCGGGTCCTGCGTGGACCACGGGCGCACGCGGTCGGCGGGGATGACGACGCGCACCGACGGCGCGAGGTCCAGGTCGGCGCGCGTCGACTCGGTGGCGACGACGCCGTCCGCGTCGGTCACCGTCACGACCACGTGGTGGCCGCGGCGGTTCTGCGTGAGCGGCACGCGCACGTCGAGGGCGCGGGCGGCGAGGTCGGGCGTGATGCGGGGGCGGCGCAGGGCGGCGCCGGGCACCGGCTCCATCCACACGGTCTGCCAGATGCCGGTGGTGCGCGTGTAGTGGCAGTCCTTGTTGGCGTACAGGCCGGACTGCTTGCCCCGCGCCTGCGGGATGCCGCGGTGGTCGCGGGCCCGCACGACGACGGTCACCGTGTCCCCGGGCGCCGCGACGCCGAACAGGTCGGCGGTGAAGGGCGTGAACCCGCCGCGGTGGCGGGCCACCTCGGTGCCGTCCACCCACACGGTCGCGTCGTGGTCGACGGCGCCGAAGTGCAGCAGCACGTGGGTGTCGGCCCCGGCGACGTCCGCCCAGTCGGCGGGGACGGTCACCTCGCGGCGGTACCAGACCGCCTCGAGGAAGTCGGTGTTCTCCACCCCGGACAGCTCGGACTCGGGGGCGAACGGCACGGTGATGGTGCCGTCGAGCGCCCGCTCGCGCAGGCCGCGCTCGAGCCCGGAGTCGCCGGGGTCGATCTCGAACCCCCACGATCCGTTGAGGTTGAGCCAGCGGTCGCGCACGACCTGCGGGCGCGGGTACTCGGGGCGGGGGATCTCGCCGCCGGTGGGGGCGGAGGGAGGGTCGAGTCGATCGAGGACGGACATCGTTGAGCTCCGTTGCGCGTGGATGACAGTGCGCCGCCGATTCAACAGCGGAACCCGAAAAGATGCAACGTTGAATCAGCGATTGGTACGGCTCAGTCGTCGGCGGGCACCACCCGGCTGCTCTCGCGCACCAGGAGCCGGTGGGGCACGACGACGTCCACGTCGCCCTTCCCGGCGCCGTCCGCACGACGCTCGACCTGCGCGATCACCCGGTCCACGGCCGCCGCCGCGATGGACTCGAGGTCCGGCGCCACGGTGGTCAGCGCGGGGTTGGAGTACCGCCCGTCCTCGATGTTGTCCCACCCGGTGACCGCGACGTCCTCGGGCACCCGCACGCCGTTGAGGCGCAGCGCGTGCAGGGCGCCGAGGGCGAGCTCGTCGTTGGCGCAGACGAGGCCGCCGACCTCGCCGATGCGAGGGAGCACCGCCTCCACCGCCGCCACGCCCGCCGGCCGGGAGAACTGCACCACGGGGAGGATCCAGCGCGGGTCCACCTCCAGGCCCCTGGCCTCGTGCGCCTCCCGGAAGCCCTGGAGCCGCGGCGTGCCCGAGCGGTCCGCCTCCGACTCCGCGCCGACGAACGCCAGCCGGCGGCCCGTGGCCAGCAGGTGCTCGGTCACCTCGCGTGCCGCGAGGACGTTGTCGATGCTCACGTGGTCGGTGCGCCACCGCCGGTCGTGGCCGGGGTCGTCCCGCTCGCCGAGCAGCACCATGGGCGTCTCGCCGCGCACCTCGGCGATCTCGGCGGGGCCGAGCGCGAGGGGCGAGAAGATGATGCCGTCGATGGAGTGCACCTGGAACCCGCGCGCCACCTGCAGCTCCGCGTCCCGCTCGGTGCGCGTCTCCTCGATGAGGACCCGGTAGCCCCGCTGCCCCGCGACGTCGATGACGATGTGCGCCAGCAGCGAGAAGTACGGCGAGTGCACCCACGGCACCGCGAGCGCGAGCGTGTTGGTGCGCCCCCGGCGCAGCTGCCGCCCGGCGAGGTTGGGGCGGTAGCCGAGGGTCGCGATGACCTCCTCGACGCGCGCCCGCGTGTCGTCGCCGACCCGCCCGGTGCCGTTGACCACGTTCGACACCGTCTTCCACGAGACGCCCGCCTCCGCGGCGACGTCCTTGATCCCCACCCGGCCCGACGCGCGGCCCCGGGCAACGGTGCCCGCGCGCTCGTTGCCGTCCTCGAGTCCCGACATCCACGCCTCCCTCCGGCGGCCCGTGATGAACCTCGCTGGCTCTCTTGACGGGTCGCCCGCCCTAGTCCATCGTGGTCCCACGTTGGAGCGCAACGTTGCACCAAGGAGGGTCGATGAAGACCATGCAGCGCAGTTCAGCGTCGCCGGGAGGAGCGTGGCAGAGCCACGCGTCCGCGCGACGCACCCGGCCCGGCACGGGCGGCCCCGCGGACGACGTCCCGCGATGGAGCCGCCGCGGCCTGCTCCAGGCCGCGCTCGTCGGGGCCGGCGGTATCGCGCTCGGCGGTGCCCTGTCCGGGTGCGCGACGCCGTCGGCGTCGGGCTCGGGCCGCACGTCGGTGATGGTCTGGGACCTGTTCTCGGGCGGCGACGGGGCCCTCATGCAGAAGATGGTCGGCGCGGTCGCGGGCGACAACCCCGACATCTCCGTGGACTCCACCACCCTCGCCTGGGGCGCGCCGTACTACACGAAGCTCGCGATGGCGTCGTCGGGCGGCCGTCCGCCCGAGGCCGCGGTGATGCACATGTCGCGCCTCGCGGGGTATGCGCCCGGCGGCCTGCTGGAGCCGTTCGACCTGGACGCGCTCGCCGACCTCGGCATCACGCAGGACGACTTCGCGCCCGCGGTGTGGGAGAAGGCGCAGTTCGACGGCCAGCTGTACGCGCTGCCGCTCGACACGCACCCGTACATCGCCTTCAACAACCCGGAGATCTCCGGGAAGGCCGGCCTCCTGGACGCCGACGGCAAGCTGGCCATCGCGCCCGGTGCCGACGCCTTCCTCGACGCCGGCCGCGCGATGGCCGAGGTCACGGGCGAGACGGGCGTCTCGTGGGGCTACCTGCGCGACTCCGCCGGCTGCTGGCGGATGTTCTGGGGCCTCTACAACCAGAACGGCGGCGGCTACGACCTCACGCCGGGCAAGCCCGCCGAGATCGACGAGCAGGCCGCGGTGGAGGTCTTCGAGTTCCTCCAGGCGATGATCGACGGCAAGGTCGCTGCCAAGAACCAGGACGGCGGCGCCGCCTCCGGACGGTTCATGTCGAAGCGCACCGGGCTGATGTTCTCCGGCGAGTGGGACCTCCCGATGTTCCAGGGCGCGATCCCCGACGTCGGCGGCACGCCGTTCCCGACGATCTTCGACACACCGGCCAACTACGCCGACTCGCACTCGTTCGTCCTGCCGAAGCAGGCCCACGCCGACCCGGCCAAGCGGGAGGCCACGTACCGCGTCCTCGCGGGCCTTCTCAAGGAGGGCCTCACCTGGGCGTCCGCCGGCCACATCCCGGCCTACCAGCCCGTCGTCAAGACGTCCGAGTACCAGGCCCTGGTGCCGCAGCGCGACTACGCGCCCGCCGCCGAGATCGCCGTCTTCGACCCGAACGCCTGGTTCACGGGCGGCGGCAGCGACTTCCAGGCGCGCATGGGCGACTCCATGACCGACACCCTGTCCGGCAAGGCGTCCCCCCAGGCCGCCGTCGACCGCATGCTCAGCGAGATGAACCGCTTCCTCTCGCAGCCGAGCCCCGCCTGATCCGAGAGAGGACGACGATGACCGCCTCGAGCACGTCACTCAGCGCCCCCGTCGCGCGCCCCTCCCGGCGCACCACGGGCACCCGTCCCCGCACCGGCACCCGCGCCGTGAGCCACTCGCTCCGCGCGCAGGACCGCTCCGGGTACCTGTTCGTCGCCCCGTTCGCGGTGGCGACCGGGCTCTTCCTGCTGTGGCCGACGATCTACGGCCTGTGGATGAGCTTCACCGACCAGAGCCTCACCTCGACGGAGAGCTCGTTCATCGGCTTCGACAACTACGCCGAGGCCTTCAGCGACCCGCAGGTGTGGCAGACGCTGCTGCACACGGTGTGGTTCACGGTGCTCAGCACCGTGCCGCTCATCATCGTGGCGCTCCTCATGGCCCTGCTGGTGCACACCGGCCTGCCCGGCCAGTGGGTGTGGCGGATGTCGTTCTTCGCGCCGTTCCTGCTGACCAGCGCCGTCGTGTCGTCGCTGGCGAGCTGGCTGTTCCAGCCCGAGATCGGCCTGCTCGACGTCTGGGTCTCCAAGCTGGGCCTCGGCCCGGTCGGGTGGCTCACCGACGAGAACGTCGCGATGTTCTCCATCGCGCTCGTCACCGTCTGGTGGACGGTCGGGTTCAACTTCCTGCTGTACCTGGCCGCGCTGCAGGGCATCCCGCAGCAGCAGTACGAGGCGGCGACGATCGACGGCGCCGGCGGCTGGCGGCGGCTGTTCTCCATCACGCTGCCGCAGATGAAGACCATCACCGGCGTCATCGTGGTGCTGCAGCTGCTCGCGTCCCTCAAGGTGTTCGACCAGATCTACCTGCTCACCGGCGGCGGCCCCAACGGCAGCACCCGCCCGATCCTCGAGTACGTCTACGACACGGGCTTCACGAACTACCGCCTCGGGTACGCGTCGGCCATCTCGTACGTGTTCTTCGCCCTGATCCTCGTGTTCACGCTGGTCCGGCTCCTGCCGACGAAGAAGGAGGCCTGACGTGGCCATCGCCGAGTCCACCCAGGGTTCCGTCTCCACGCTGGTCGCCGCGCGCCGGTCGAACCGGCAGCAGGCACGGGCCGAGAACCGCACCCTCACCAAGCTGACGATCGGGCCGTCCCCGTGGGTGCGGGTCGCCGCGCTGGCCGCCCTCGTCGTCATGGCCGTCCTGTGGCTGCTGCCGCTCGCGTGGGGCGCCGTCACCAGCTTCAAGCACGAGGCCGAGGCCGCGCTGCCCGCGTCGTGGTGGCCCACCCAGGGCTGGACGCTCGACGCCTACCGCCAGGTGCTCGGCAACAGCGAGCTGCTGGGCTGGATGTGGAACAGCTTCGTGGTCGCCATCCTGGTGACAGCGCTGACCGTGCTCATCTCCGCGATGGCGGCGTTCGCTTTCTCGCAGACGGTGTTCAAGGGCCGCGGCCTGCTGCAGTTCCTCACCGTCGCGTCGATCATGATGCCCGGCCAGATCCTCATCGTGCCGCTGTTCAAGCAGATGCAGGCCATGGGGCTGGTCGACACGTTCGCCGGCATCGTGCTGCCGCAGGTCGTGGCGCCCGTGATGGTGTTCATCCTCAAGCGGTTCTTCGACGCGATCCCCGCCGAGCTCCTCGACGCCGCCCGGATCGACGGCGCCGGCACGTGGCGGCTCTTCTGGACGATCGTGCTGCCGCTGTCGAAGTCGATCCTCGTGGCCGTCGCGATCTTCGTGTTCATCGGCGCGTGGAACAACTTCCTGTGGCCCTTCATCGTCACCACCGACCCGCAGTTCATGACCCTGCCCGTCGGCCTGTCGACCGTGAAGAACGCCTACGGCGTGCAGTACGCGCAGAACATGGCGTCGGCGATGATCGCCGCGCTGCCGCTGCTCGTCGTGTTCATGCTGTTCCAGCGGCGCATCGTGCAGGGCGTCGCCACGACGGGCATGGGCGGCCAGTAGCAGGGACGATCGGGGCATGCCGGACGCCCCCGCCACGCAGCACGCCACCCCTCGACCCACGCAGCGGCCCCACGTGGCCGCGGTGCTCGAGGACCGGTGGTGCGCGGTGGCGGGGGCGTTCCTGCGTCGTCGGGGCTGGGTGCCGCGGCTGCTCCCGTACACCGGGTACGGCTCGCCCCGCTCGGTGCGCGTCCTCGCCCGCGTGCTCCTGGTGCCGCCGTCGCGGGCGTCGGGCCCGCTGTCCGGCGTGCGGCACCCCGACCGGCGTCCCCTGCGCAGCTACCTCACGATGCCGGCGCCCGGCGAGCGGGTGCGCGTCGTCGTGGGCGGGGCGGACGTCGTCGTCGAGACGGACCGCGCCGGCTACGTCGACGTCGAGGTGCCGCTCCCCGAGGCCGCGCCCCTGGGCGCGGGCCGGCACGACGCCACCCTGACCGCCCTCCGCACCGGGGCCGGCGCCGCGGCCCCCGTCGTCGTGGTCGACGACGGCGCGACGTTCGGCGTCGTGAGCGACATCGACGACACGGCGATGGTCACGGTCGTGCCGCGCCCGTTCGTCGCGGCGTGGAACACGTTCGTCACCCGGGCGAGCGCGCGCCGCCCCGTGCCGGGGATGGCGGAGCTGTACGGGCGGATCGCGGCCGACCGCCCCGACGCGCCGTTCGTCTACCTCTCCAACGGCGCGTGGAACACCGCGGGCACGCTGTCCCGCTTCCTCGGCCGGCACGGCTTCCCGCCGGGCCCGCTGCTGCTCACGGACTGGGGCCCCACGCAGACCGGCTGGTTCCGCAGCGGCCCGCAGCACAAGGGCGACAGCCTGGACCGCCTCATGACCACCTTCCCCGACGTGCGGTGGCTGCTGGTGGGCGACGCCGGCCAGCTCGACGAGGACGTGTACGTGCGCGCGTCCGCGCGTTGGCCCGGGCGGGTGGTGGCGATCGCCGTCCGGCAGGTCGCCCGAGCCCGCGTGCGGCCCTCACGGGGACGGCCGGAGCCGGACGCCCCGCTCGTGCACGGCGCCGACGGGGCGGAGCTCGCCGCCCGGCTGGCGGGACTCTGGGACGCCCGCACATGATCTCGGACACGCGGCCTCCCGCGCCGGAGCGCCGCCTCGTGCCGCCCACGACCGGCCTCGCACGCCAGTGGCACGCCGGCCACGACGACTGGGGGCCCGGCCTCCACGAGGACGGGTTCGGCATCGGCCCCGACGACGACGTCGCGTCCGTGACGGGATTCGCGGACTGGGTGGGGCGGGCGCGCTCCGCGCAGGCGGCGACGCTCTGGTGGATCGTCGTCGTGGGCGAGGACGGCGCTGCCGACGTCGTCGGCGGCATCGCCCTGCGCCACCCCGACCACCCGGACGCCGACCGCCACGGGCACGTCGGCTACGGCATCAGGCCCGGGGCCCGCGGGCAGGGGCACGCGGCGTGGGCGCTCGCGCGCGTGCTGGAGGGGGCCGCCACGCAGCACGGGATGGACCACGCCGACCTCGTGTGCGAGGAGGGCAACGCCGCGTCGGCCGGTCTGATCGAGAAGGTCGGCGGCCGTGTCGTGGACCACCCGCACCCAGGGGTGGTGCGCTATCGGGTGCCGCTGGAGCCGCCCGCGCACTAGCCACGAGCGCCGGGATACTGGGCCCGTGATCTCGACCCTCCTCGTCGCGCACCCGTGGCTGTCCCCGGCGGCGCTGGCCGTCCTCGTGGCCGGGGGTCTGGCGCTCGGCCCGTGGCTCGTCGCGCGCCGTCGCGCGGCCTGGGCCCTGTGCGCTGCGTCCCTCGTGCCGGTGCTCCTGCTGACCATGGTGCCCGTGGACCGCGAGCTGTTCGCGCGGTGCACGGTGGGCTGGTCGCTGCCGACGCCGGGCCGCGTCGAGCTGCTCGCCAACGTCGTCCTCTTCGTGGCGCCCGTCTTCCTCGCCGGCGTCGCGCTCCGTCGGCCGCTGCTCGCGTTCGCCGGAGGGACGGTCGTGTCGGCGCTCGTCGAGCTGGTCCAGGCGCTCGTGCCGGCGCTCGGACGGTCGTGCGACACCGACGACTGGCTGTCCAACACGATCGGGGCCGCCCTCGGCGCGGGCCTGGCCTGGGTCGCCGTCGTGCGGTGGCGGCGGTCTCAGGGTCGCTGGACCGGGACGAACCCCGACTCGTAGGCGCGCACCACCGCCTGGGTGCGGTCGCGCACGCCGAGCTTGGCCAGCACGTTCCCCACGTGCGTGCGCACGGTCTCGACGCCGAGGTACAGCTCCCCCGCGATCTCCGCGTTCGACAGGCCGGCGGCCATCAGCCGCAGCACCTCGCCCTCGCGCTCGGTGAGCCGCGCGTCGCGCAGCGCGTCGCCGTCCGTGGCGCTCCCCCGTGCCGCGACGAGCCGCCGCACCGCGTCGGGGAACAGCAGCGAGTCCCCGCGCGCCACGAGCCGCACCGCGTCCGCGACCTCCTCCGGGCGTGCCCGCTTCAGCAGGAAGCCCTGCGCCCCGGCGTGCAGGGCGTCGAGCACGTGGTCGTCGTTCTCGAACGTCGTGAGCACGAGGACGCGCGGCGCCGGCGCGCCCGGACGGCCCGCCCCGACGACGGCCCGCGTCGCCGCGATCCCGTCCACGCGCGGCATCCGCACGTCCATGAGCACGACGTCCGGCCGCGCCTGCGCCACCACCTGTGGCACCTCGGACCCGTCGCCCGCCTCCCCGACCACCGTCAGGTCCGGCTCCGCGTCGAGGATGACGCGCAGCCCCGCGCGCACCAGCGGCTCGTCGTCGACGAGGACGACGCGGACGGCGCGGACGGCGTCGGCGCGGGCGTGGGTGTCGGCAGGCACGGTCACGCCGTCGATCCTGCCGCATCGGGCGTCTCACGGGCCGGTCGGGCGCGCCTCCGACGCCGCGGCGTCTGGCAGAAACGTCCCGTGACCTCCCTCGTACGCCTCGACGACTGGACGGCCGACGACGTCGCGGCGGTGTTCGACCTCACGGACGCCTACCGGGCCGGGCGGGGTCCACGCACGGACGGGTGCGCCGTCCTCTTCTTCCCGCCCACGAGCCTGCGCACGCGGGTGACGTTCGAGCGCGGTGCGGCGCAGATGGGCCTCCAGCCCGTGCTGTTCCCGCCGGAGACGCTGGACAAGCCCGAAGAGCTCGCGGACGTCGCCGGGTACCTCGCCAGCTGGGCGGACGTCCTGGTGGTCCGTCACCCCGACCTCGCCGTCCTGGACGGCCTCGCGGCCGGGCCCGTGCCGGTGGTGAACGCGATGACGTCCACCAACCACCCGTGCGAGGTGCTCTCCGACGTCTACGCCCTGGCGCAGGACGGCGACGTGCGGGACCTCCGCCTCGTCTTCGTCGGCGCGGACGGCAACATCGCCCGGGCCTGGGGCGAGATCGCCCGCGTGCTCGGGCTCGACCTCGTGCAGTGCTGCCCCGCCGCGCTGCGCGCCCCGGGTCTCGCCTGGACGGACGACCTCGAGGCCGCCGTCACGGGGGCCGACGTCGTGCTGACCGACGGCGTGGGGAAGCACGCCGACGCGCTCGCGCCCTACCAGGTCACGGCGGACCTGCTCCGCCTCGCGAGGCCCGGCGTGCGCCTGGCCCCGTGCCCGCCGTTCACCCGCGGTCGCGAGGTGAGCGCGGACGCCGTCGCCCCCGGCGGGCCATTCGTCGGGTACGGCTTCAAGGCGTCGCTGCTGCCCGTGCAGCAGGCCGTGCTGGCGCACTGCCTCGGCCTCGGCGCATAGCGCCGGGTCACGCGACGGGGAACCGCGCCCGCACCACCCAGCGGCCGTCCTGCGGCCCCGCGTCGAGGTCGCCGCGCAGCAGCCGGACGCGTTCGGCCATGCCGCGCAGGCCGCGGCCGCCGCGCCGTGACCGCCCGTCCGGGCTGGAGGGCAGCGGGTTCGCGACCTCGACGTCGAGCCGCCGCGCCGCGCCGTCGAGCATCACGGTCACCGTGACGGGGTGTCCTGGCGCGTGCCGGACGGCGTTGGTGAGCGCCTCCTGCGCGACGCGGTACGCCTCGTGCGAGGTCGCGCGGGGCAGCGCGGCCGCCGCGCCGTCGTCGACGTCGAGCCGCACGTCCGCGCCCGCGTGCCGGGCGTCGGCGACCAAGGCGGGCAGGTCGGCGAGAGACCGGGCCGGCGCGCGGCGCGGCTCCCGGGCATCGTCGGCGCGGTCGTCGGTGCGGTCGTCGGCGCGGTCGGGGGCGCGCAGCAGGCCGAGGACGTGGTCGAGGTCGGCCATCGCGGCGCGGCCGGACTCCTCGATCGCGGCGAGGGAGCGCCGCGCCGCGTCCGGGTCGGATCCGACGAGCCGCGACGCGGCCGCCGCCTGGAGGGTCGTGACGGTGAGGGCGTGGCCGACGGAGTCGTGCAGCTCGCGCGCGAGCCGGCCGCGCTCGGCCAGCCGGTCGGCCTGCGCCTCGAGCTCGGCGATGCGCGCCGTCTGGTCGGGGCCGAGCAGCGGCTCCGCCGACTGCCGCAGCAGCCGGCGCGCGAGCGCCGTGCCGTACGGGAGGGCGAGCAGCGCCAGCACCGCGAGCGCCGCCCACCCGGCGGCGTGGGCGGTGAACGCCGGCGCCATCCGCACCAGGAACGACTCGTCGATGCCGAACGCGGACAGCACCAGCTGCGTCGCGAGCGGCACCGCGACCAGCAGGCCCAGGGTGATCACGGCGCCCAGGGCGAGGTGCAGCGCGAACCACGCGGCCCCGCGCCACCGCGTCGCGACCGTCGTCGGACCGGACGGGTCGGGCAGCTCGCGGGCGTCGACGTCGAGGAACGTCCGCACGGCCGCGATCTCCAGCGCGCGCACGGGCGCGAGGAACGGCGGCGCGCCGACGATGACGGCGGTCACCGCGGCGAGCACGGCGACGGCGGCGCGGGGCGTGGCGGGGTCGGCGAACATCTGCACGAACCCGGCGGCGAGCAGCGCGTACGCGCCCGCGACGACTCCCCCGACGACGAGGTACACGCCCGCCCGCACCGTGGACGCGCTGGTCAGCGGAGACAGCGCCCACCGCAGGGTGCGCCGCCCGCCGCCTGTCGTCCGCCCCGTCACGCCGACCAGTCTTCCTGGCCGGCCCGCGGCGCGCCTCACCCGGCCGGGGGACCCGTCGACGTAGTACCCGGTGACGCTTCCGAGCGGGGAACCGTCACCGGGCACTACGTCACCACCGTCAGAGGGGCTTGCGGGCGCTCACGATCATGTGGGTGCCGAGGAAGCGGCGCCGCCAGGTGACGTCGTCGAACCCGAGCCGCCAGAGGATGGAGGCGACCTGCTCGGGGGACATGAACCCGAGGGTGGTCTCCTCGAGGTACGTGTACGACGACTTGTCGCGCGCCACGAGCTGGCCGAGCAGCGGGATCACGACCTTCACGCCGAGCGCCACCGGGTACTTCAGCAGTCCGCGCGGCGGGCAGGTCTCGAGCAGCGCGAGCCGGCCACCGGGCTTGAGCACCCGCAGCTGCTCGGCGAGGACGCGCTCGGCGTCCTCGACGTTGCGCAGCAGGTAGCCGTGGGTGACGGCGTCGAAGGAGCCGTCGTCGTAGGGCAGGGCGTTGGCGTCGGCGAACTCCCAGGTCACGGCGTCGGCGCCGGGCTTGGCGCGGGCGCCCTCCAGCATCCCCTCGGAGAAGTCGACGCCGTGGATCGTGGCGCCGGGGTACTGGCGCGCGGCCTCGAGGGCGATGACGCCGGTGCCGGTGGCGATGTCGAGCAGCGACCCCCCGACGGGCAGCTGCGCGCGCCGGGCGACGTCGCGGCACCAGGCGGCGTGCCGGCCGACCGTCATGAGGCGGTTCATCCGGTCGTAGTAGCCGGGGACCGTGTCGAAGAGGCGCTGCACCTCCTCGCCGTGCGGCGAGGGGACGGTCACGCGGCGATCTCCTGACCGCTCATCTTGTGGATGGAGTCCATGACGTGGTCGGTCAGCTCCCGACGCACCTGCGCCGGCCGGGACCCGGCGGTGATCTGGCGCGACGGGTCGATGGGGGCGCCGAAGTTCACCTGGATGCCGCGAACCGGGCGGGGCAGCCGCTTGCCGATGGGCTGCACCTTGTCGGTGCCGCGCAGCGCGACCGGCACGACGGGCGCGGAGCCCGCGAGCGCCAGCCATGCGACGCCGGTGTGCCCCTGGTGCAGCTTGCCGTCGCGGGAGCGGGTGCCCTCGGGGTAGATGCCGAAGGCGCCGCCGCGCTTGAGCACGACGAGGGCGTCGTCGAGCGACCGCTGGCCGGCGCGTGGGTCCTCGCGGTCGACGGGGATGTGGCCCATCGTGGTGAAGAACCAGCGCGAGACGCGGCCCTTGAGGCCGTGGCCCGTCCAGTACTCCGCCTTCGCGATGAAGGTGACGTGCCGGGGCACGACGAGCGGGATGATGATCGAGTCGATGAACGACAGGTGGTTGCTGGCCAGGATCACCGGTCCGCGCCGCGGGATGTTGTGGAGTCCCGTCACCCGGGGTCGCAGGAGCACGAACACCAGGAGCGACAGGACGAGGCGCAGGAACCGATAGGTCACCGCACCATTGTGCCCCCTGCTCCGCCCGGGTCGGCCGAGGGCGTCCTCGCGGGCGTGCGATCAGGGCGTACGCGTCTCCTCGGCGGCGAGCAGGGACTCGGCGGCGCGTCGCGCCTCGCGGGCGACGTCGGCGTCGTGCGTGATGGCGGCGGTGGTCTGCGCGCCCTCGGCGAGCAGCACGACCTGCAGGGCGACCGCGTCGGGCAGGCCGGCCTCGCGCACCAGGCCCAGGACGTGCTCGCGGAACGCCTCCTTGTGCCCCCGCACGGCTTCGGCGATGCGGGGCGAGGTGGCGCCGAGCTCGCCGAACGAGTTGATGAACGCGCACCCGCGGAACCCGTCCTCCCGGAACCAGGCGTCGAGGAAGTCGAAGACGCTGAGGATCCGGTCGCGTGGCGTCGCCGCACCGGCGGCTGCGCGCTCCACGCCCTCCGTCCACTGCCTGGCCCGCAGCGCGAGGACGGCGACGACGAGGTCCTCCTTGGACTGGAAGAGCCCGTAGATCCGCTTGAGCGACACCCCGGCCTCGGCGCGCACGGCGTCCATGCCGACGGACTGCACGCCGCGCGCGTAGAACAGCCGGTCGGCGGCCGCGACCACCGCGTCGCGCGCCGCCTTCTCGTCGAGCATCGTCCACCCTCTCGTCGCCGTCCCTCCCCTTGCGGGGAGAACCATCGTTCTCTACTGTAGCGAACAGCGGGAGAACGATCGTTCTCCCCCTCCTTCGGAAGGGGCACCACCATGGGCTACATCACCGTCGGGCAGGAGAACAGCACGGACATCGAGCTCTACTACGAGGACCAGGGCTCCGGGCAGCCGGTCGTCCTCGTGCACGGATACCCGCTCGACGGCCACAGCTGGGAGCTCCAGACCCGCGAGCTGCTCGCCGCCGGGTACCGCGTGATCACCTACGACCGCCGCGGGTTCGGCGCGTCCAGCAAGGTCGGCTCGGGGTACGACTACGACACGTTCGCGAAGGACCTCGACACCGTCCTCACGACGCTCGACCTGCGCGACGTGATCCTCGTCGGCTTCTCCATGGGCACCGGCGAGCTCGCGCGGTACGTGCGCAACCACGGCCACGAGCGCGTCGCCAAGCTCGCGTTCCTCGCTTCGCTGGAGCCGTTCCTCGTGCAGCGCGACGACAACCCCGAGGGCGTGCCCCAGGCGGTCTTCGACGGGATCGTCGACGCCGCCCGGAGCGACCGGTACGCCTGGTTCACGCAGTTCTACAAGGACTTCTACAACCTCGACGAGAACCTCGGCACGCGGATCTCCGAGGAGGTCGTGCGCGCCAACTGGGCCACCGCCGTGGGCTCGGCGCCCGTCGCCGCGTACGCCGTCGTCCCCACGTGGATCGAGGACTTCCGGCCCGACGTCGAAGCGGTCCGCGCCGCGGGCAAGCCGACGCTGATCCTGCACGGCACGAAGGACAACATCCTGCCGATCGACGCCTCCGGCCGCCGCTTCCACGCGGCCGTGCCCGACGCGGAGTACGTCGAGGTCGAGGGCGCGCCCCACGGCCTGCTGTGGACGCACGCGGACGAGGTCAACGCGGCGCTGCTCGCGTTCGTCGGGCGCTGACCCGAGGGACCGGTCAGCTCGCCGTGAGCAGGTAGTCGTCGGCGTCGTCGTCCCATGCGAGGGCGACGGCGCCGGCGGCCGCGGCGCCCTTCGCGAACTGCAGGAACCCGCGGTAGCCGAGCGCCTTCTCCGAGAAGTCGGGGCGGCGCTTGCGCACCTCGTTCTTCAGCCCGGACAGCGGCGCGCTGCCGCCGGCGTCGCGCACCACCTGGCGCAGCAGGTCGAACGCGCCCTCGGTGTCCTGCTGCTCGGGCAGCTCCACCTCCGGGTCGCCGGTCGACGGGCCGGGCGACAGCACCACGAAGCCGCGGTCGGCGAGGAAGCGCAAGAACTCGCCGAAGGTGCGGAAGCCGTAGTCGGACTCGCTGAACGTGGGGTCCTTGCGCACCAGCGTGCGCTTGAGCATCGACGCCGTGACGGAGCCGCTCGTGGACGCCTGCAGGTCGGCGAGCGTCTGCGCCACCTTGACCTCCATCGTCGCGTCCTCGCCCGCGGGCGCGGCGTCGTCGTGCTCGAGGTCGGCCTCGGGCTCGACGTCGACGGCGGCCTCGGGCGCGGGCTCGACGGCGGGCTCCGCGGCGGGCGCCTTCTTGCGGCGGCGCGTGCTCGACGTCGTGCCGGACGCTGCAGGTGCGGCCTCCTCGGCGGGGGCCTCGGTGGTGGCCGGTGCCTCCGGTGCGGCCTCGGCCGGTGCCTCGGCGGCGGGGGCCTTGGCGCGGCCGCCTCGCCCGCCCCGGCTGCTGCCCTTGCCCGTCCCGCGGCCGGAGCGCTTGGGGGCCGGGGCCTCGGACTCGTCGGGCACGTCGACGCCCTCGAGCCGGTCGTAGAAGAGGAACTCGTCGCAGGCCGGGGGCAGCAGCCGCGACGTGGAGTTCTCGACGCCGACGCCGATGACGCGCTTGTCGAGCTCGCGCAGCTTGTGCACCAGCGGGGAGAAGTCGGAGTCGCCGGTGCACATGACGAACGTGGTGATGTAGTCGCGCTCGAAGGCCATCTCGATGGCGTCCACCACCATCTTGATGTCGGCGGCGTTCTTGCGGGACGCGCCCATGCGCTGCGTCATCTCGATGAGCTCGACCTGGTGGCGGGTGAGCATCCGCCGGTCCTCGTCGAAGTACGACCAGTCGGCGTACGCGCGGCGCACGACCACGCGCCCCCGCACGGCGAGCGCGTCGGCGATCGGCTTGAAGTCGAACTGCATCCCGCCCAGGTGGTCCCGGGCGCCGAGCGCCAGGTTCTCGTAGTCGAGGAAGACGGCGAGGCGCTCTTCGGTGTCCATGCACGTCAGGCTACGGCGTCGCGTGCTCCACCGCGGGCCCAGGCCCAGGTACCACGGCCACTGTTGCACCGTCCAGGGTCCGGCCGTTTCGTCACCCTTTCTTCACCCTCTATGGTGTGTCGGGTCCCGACGACGCGACGCCTTGGAGGCTCACCTTGTCAGCAGATCCCGGAGCCACCACGGCGACGGACGAGATCGTTCCCGACCCCTCGCTCCCCCCGACGGCGGTTCCCGCCGAGGACCTGAAGCCCCGCTGGACACCCGCGAAGATCGCGCTCTGGGCGGCGATCGCGCTGCTCGGCGGCGTCGCCTGGGTGATGATCGCGCTGGTGCGCGGCGAGACCGTCAACGCCATCTGGTTCGTCTTCGCCTCGGTGTGCACGTACCTCATCGGGTACCGCTTCTACTCGAAGGTCATCGAGCGGTACATCACGCGCCCCGACGACCGCCGCGCCACCCCGGCCGAGACGCGCGAGGACGGCAAGGACTTCGTCCCCACCGACCGCCGGGTGCTGTTCGGCCACCACTTCGCCGCCATTGCCGGCGCGGGCCCCCTGGTGGGCCCGGTGCTCGCCGCGCAGATGGGGTACCTGCCGGGCACCATCTGGATCATCGTGGGCGTGGTGCTCGCGGGCGCCGTGCAGGACTACACGGTGCTGTTCTTCTCCATGCGCCGCGGCGGCCGCACCATCGGCCAGATGGCGCGCGAGGAGCTGGGCCGCATCGGCGGCGTGGCCGCGATCGTCGCGTCCCTGCTGATCATGGTCATCATCGTGGCGATCCTCGCGCTCGTGGTCGTCAACGCCCTCGGCGAGAGCCCGTGGGGCGTGTTCAGCGTCTCCATGACCATCCCGATCGCGCTGTTCATGGGCGTGTACCTGCGCTACCTGCGCCCGGGCAAGATCACCGAGGTGTCGCTGATCGGCTTCGTGCTGCTGCTCGCCGCGATCATCGGCGGCGGCATGGTCGCGGACACGGCGTGGGGCGCCGAGGCGTTCACGCTCGACCGCACGACGATCGCCGTCGGCATCATCGTCTACGGCTTCGTGGCCGCCGTCCTGCCGGTGTGGCTGCTGCTCGCCCCGCGCGACTACCTGTCCACCTTCATGAAGGTGGGCGTCATCGTGGTGCTCGCGGGCGCCGTCGTCATCGTGCGCCCCGAGATCTCCGTGCCCGCGATCAGCGAGTTCGCCGGCTCCGAGACCGGCCCCGTCGTCGCCGGCAACCTGTGGCCCTTCCTCTTCGTGACGATCGCGTGCGGCGCCCTGTCCGGGTTCCACGCACTCATCTCGTCGGGCACGACGCCGAAGCTGGTGGAGAAGGAGCGCCAGACCCGCTTCATCGGCTACGGCGGCATGCTCATGGAGTCGTTCGTCGCGATCATGGCGCTGGTCGCCGCGATCTCGATCGACCGCGGCGTGTACTTCGCGATGAACTCGTCGGCCGCTGCGACGGGCGGCACCATCGAGGGCGCGGTCGCGTTCGTGAACTCGCTCGGCCTCGCCGGCGTGAACCTCACGCCCGACATGCTCAGCACCCTGGCCAGCCAGGTGGGCGAGCCGTCGATCGTGTCCCGCACCGGCGGCGCTCCGACGCTCGCGCTCGGCCTGGCGCACATCATGCACCAGCTGGTCGGCGGCACCGCGATGATGGGCTTCTGGTACCACTTCGCGATCATGTTCGAGGCGCTGTTCATCCTCACCGCCGTCGACGCCGGCACCCGCGTGGCGCGCTTCATGCTGCAGGACACCATCGGCAACGTCGCCCCGAGGTTCAAGGACGTGAGCTGGCGACCAGGGGTGTGGATCTGCACCGCGATCATGGTCGCAGGCTGGGGCACCATCCTCTATCTGGGCGTCACCGACCCGCTCGGCGGCATCAACACGTTCTTCCCGCTGTTCGGCATCGCGAACCAGCTGCTCGCCGCGATCGCCCTCGCCGTCGTGCTCGCCATCGTCGCCAAGCGCGGCCGCGCCTACTGGGCGTGGCTGTGGATCGTGGCCGTGCCGCTCGCGTTCACGGCGCTCATCACCATCTGGGCGTCGTTCGAGAAGATCTTCTCCGACGTGCCCGCGGTCGGGTACTGGGCCCAGCACCGGGCGTTCCAGGACGCGCTCGACGCCGGCGAGACGTCGTTCGGCACGGCGCCCAACGTCGCCGCGATGGAGGCCGTGGTCCGCAACACCTTCGTGCAGGGCACGCTCTCGATCATCTTCGTGGTGCTGTCGATCATCGTGATCGTGGCGTCCGTGGTCGTGACCATCCACGCCTTCCGCACCGGGGGCGGCGCGAACCACGAGGACCCGCCCGTCGCGTCGCGGCGGTTCGCCCCGGCGAGCCTGTTCGCGTCGGCCGCGGAGAAGCGGATCGAGAAGCAGTGGGTCGACGCGGGCCTGCGGGAGAACGCACGTGCCGGGCACCACTGACGCCCGCACCGTCGGGCCGACGGCGCTCGACGCCGCCCGGGCACTCGCCCGGGCGGCGTCGGCGGGGTGGGCGAGCCTGCGGTGGTATGTGCGCCAGGTGATGGGCGACGACGCGTACGCGACGTACGTCGCCCACGAGCGGTCCGCCCACCCCGACCGCGAGCCGATGGGCGAGCGCGAGTTCTGGCGCGAGCACTACGCCGAGCAGGACCGCAACCCCGGGTCGCGGTGCTGCTGAGGAGTGGTTGAACGCCATCGGCGGCTGCGGCATCCTGCGGCGATGACCGTGCCCACACCCGGCGACCCGGCCGGCGCTCCCGTGTGGGAGAACTACGTCGTCGCCCAGCTCACCCAGGCCTCCCTCGGCCTGGTCCCACGCGACGCGCTGGCCCTCGGGGTGGAGGTCGACGGCGTCGAGGAGGACGACGTCGCGGTGACGGTCGTCTGTCAGGCGCGGCACGAGACGCCGGACCTCGTCGAGGACGTCGACGAGATCGCGCAGGAGCTGGCGGTGCTGCTCGGGCACCGCGTGCACGTCGGGAGCCGGATCGACGTGCGCGCGGCCCCGCGGATCACACCGTCCGACCGGCCCGTGTGGGTGTTCGTCGCGCGGGAGGACCGGTGACCTGGCCCTCCGCGGGCACGCCGCCCGCCCTCCCCTGGACGTTTCGTCGTCCGCCGACCGCCTGCTGCTGACGTTGTCCACAGGCCCGGTCGGCGGCCGGTGCGGGCGTGGCAGGGTGGTCGTCGGCGCGGATGCCGCGGGTGATGTGGCGACCGTCGTCGTCCGACGCACGCGACAGGAGGGACTGCTCTGACCATGACGGCACCGGACCGGGCCTCCGTCGAGGCCGTGCTCCGCGACCTCGCGTCCGGCGTGCTCGCACCGCGGCGCGCCGCCGACTGGGCGTCCGGTGTCCTGCGCGAGCTCCGCGACGACGAGGACGTCGACGACGCGGTGCTCGACGCCCTCGACCGGCTGTCCGGCGCCGACCTGCCGAGCGGCCCGGGCGTCCTGCTCCACTCGCCCGACGACTTCCGCGCCTGGCACACCGCCTTCCGCGAGATGCGAGCCCAGCCCACGATCGAGGAATGAGGCCGATGACCGACGTCGTGCTGGACGGGACCCGGATCCGCACCGAGGCGGACCTGCACCGCGAGCTCGCGGACCAGCTCGACCTCGGGCCGTTCTACGGACGCAACCTCGCCGCCCTGCGCGACCGGCTCGAGCACGACGTCGAGCGCCCGGTGCGCCTGGTGTGGCGCAGCTCCCGGGAGAGCCGCGCGCAGCTCGGGGACGCGCTGTTCGACCGCGTCGTCGACCTCCTCGCCCGCATCGCCGACGACGTCGCGAGCCGCGGATGGGAGGAGCGGTTCGAGCTCGTCCTCGAGTGACCACCGATCGTCCTCGGACGGACCCCGACGAGAGCACGGAGCGCAGATGCCCGACGGCTTCCTCACCCTGTACACCAGCACGCCCGCGGGCGCCTGGCTCCCCGGCCTGCTGGCGGCCGCGGGCGCGGAACTCGCCGCGCCCGGTCCGCACGAGCACGGCGCGGGCCTGAGCGTGGCGGTGCTCGACGACGAGGGCGACCAGCACCTGATCGGTGGCGACGAGCTGGCTCGTCTCCTCGACGTCGGCGCCGAGGTCACGCTCCAGGCCTGGTTCTCACGCTCCGAGGACATGATCGTCAGCGTCCGGAGCCACGACGTCGGGAGCCACGATGCCGGGACGCACGACGCGGCCGCGCACCTCGCGGTCACCATCTACCTCGACGGGCTGCGGGCGGGCGACGTCGAACGGGTCGCGCGGGCGGCGCAGGCGCTGGTCGCGCGGTCAGCCGCGGGTGGGGCGGGCGTTATGGGCCTGGTGCTCGATCCACGCGGCACGATGGCGGACCTCCCCTGGGAACGCGCGACCTGGATCCCCACGCGGCGCTGGCCGGCCTCACCGTGCTGGGGACGGAGGGCACCGTCGACGAGACCCGAGGAGCCTGGCACTCAGCGTCGGAGGGCTCCGCGGTGCCGACGGTCCGGGTCCCCGACGGCGACGGCTCGCTGGCCGACGCGTGGGTGCGCGTCGCGGGCGAGGAGGGGCTGGTCTCGCCGACGGGCGAGCTGCTGCTCAGCGTCGGCGGCGTGGGTTCATGGGATCTCCCCTGGGTGCGGGTCCGCGCCGACAGCCCCCTGCCACTGAGGATCCTCGGCCCGGTCGAGGGCCAGCCCGAGTTCGTCGCGTCGGACGTCGGACGACGGGTGGAGGTCGCGGTCACGTCCGAGGAGGACGAGACGCGGATCCTGGTGTCGCACCCCGGTGACCTGGCCTGATGGGAAGTTCTCCCCGTGGTGCATCAGACGTGACCCTGGTTACTCTCTTGCGGGCGAAAGGGGTGAGGGCCGGTGGCGGATCTCCGGGTGGACCTTGATGCGGTGACGGAGCTGGGGTCGAGCCTGACCACGGTGGCGGACGAGTTCGAGAACGCGACGACGCGGTCGGACCGGATCGCGGACGCGGTCGGGCACGACGGCCTGGCGGGCACGGTGCGCGACTTCGCGAGCTCGTGGGACGACACGCGCCAGAAGATGACCGACAACCTGCGCCTGCTCGCGGACGCGTCGGTGCAGGTGGCGCAGGCGTTCACCGACATCGACTCCGACCTCGCGGACGGGATCAGCGGCGAGGGCCAGCCCGCGCCCACCTCCAGCACGAGCGGGCAGGGCCCGGTGTGAGGCCGGCGGACTGGTCGCCGGTCGGCCTGGATGCGGACCCCACGCCCGGGGACCCGGTGCTGGTGCTGTCCGGGGGGCAGGACTACCTCGAGGTCGCGGGGTCGATCGACGACGCCGCCGGGGCGATGTCCCGGTTGGACGTGGCGGGCACGATCTCTCAGGCCGTGGACGCGTTGATGGAGACGAAGGAAGACACCATCAGCGAGATCCGCCGCGCCCACTCCCGGTATCAGGCCACGGGCGAGGCGCTGGTGGACTACGCCCGCACCCTGGACCGGGT
>NZ_JBSGUW010000002.1:0-36116 GCF_053608125.1 Isoptericola sp. NPDC055063
CGGTTGGCGCTGTTCCGTGGAGGAACAGCGCCAACCGAGCGCCCACAACACCGACGGGGTGCGTCAGAGCCGGAGGCAGGAGTACGCGGGCGAGCGCTCGAACGCCCACCTCAGGAACGTGCGCGACTCCGGGCCGTACATGCCGTCGACGCTGATCCGCTTGGAGCTGCCCTGGGCGGCGAACTCCTTGTTGACGGCCGTCTGCGCGTTCTTCAGCGCCTGCTTGGTGTCCGGGCCGAACTCCCCGTCGACGGCGAGGTTCCGGTTCAGGTCGTACTGGCGGTAGCACTTCTTCAGCGTCGTCTGGAGCGCCTTCACCTCGCGGCCCTCGGCGCCCTTGACCATCTGGCACGTGATCTTGCCGCTGTACGACGGGATCTGGGCCGTGCGGAGCTTGCCGCTGACGGTCTTCTTCACGGCCACCGACGAGTGGCACACGGGGACGGCGGCCGATGCCGGCGCCGCGGCGAGCGCCGTCAGTCCGAGGGAGGCGGCCAGGGCGACGACGGCGACGAGCGCCGCCGACCGGAGCCGGGAGCGCCGTCCTGCTGGCTGTGCTGACATGGTTCCTCGTTTCATGGTGCGTCATGGAGGGGAACTGCCTGGCACCTGGCTCGGAGCGGCCCGCGCGGCACCCGGTGACCACCTTGAGGTGCTGCTGAGGTTCCCCGCCGCGGGTCCTACGCTGGCCCCGTGACCGCCGAGCAGCCCGCCGTCCTGGCGCCCGTGGCGCCCGCCACCACGCCGTCGGAGCGCCGCCGCGCCACCGCGGAGATCTGGATCGTGCTGGGCCTCAGCCTTGGCCAGAGCGGCGTGTACGCGCTGGTCAACATCATCGCCCGGCTGACCGCGCCGACGCCGCTCGCGGAGCAGACCGCCACGCTCAACGCGAGCCAGTCGGACCGCTCGATCCTCGACCTCACCTACCAGCTCCTGGGGATCTTCTTCGCCCTGGTGCCCGTCGTGCTGGCGCTCTACCTGCTGAGCGGGCGGGCGTCGGCGACCTGGACCGGCACGCGCCGGCGGATCGGTCTCGACTGGGGGCTCGACGGCGCCCGGCCCGGCCGCGACGTCGCGTGGGGGTTCGGGCTCGCCGCCGCGATCGGCATCCCCGGGCTCGCGTTCTACCTGCTGGGCCGCGCCCTGGGGATCACCGTGTCCGTGCAGGCCAGCGCGCTGAACGAGCACTGGTGGACCGTGCCGGTGCTGATCCTCGCCGCCCTGCAGAACGGCCTGCTGGAGGAGGTCGTGGCCGTCGCGTACCTGCGCGAGCGCACGCGCGACCTCGACTGGTCGCGGCTGTGGTTCATCGTGTGGAGCTCGCTGCTGCGCGGCTCCTACCACCTGTACCAGGGCGTCGGGCCGTTCTTCGGCAACGTCGTCATGGGGATCGTGTTCTCGTGGTTCTACACCAGCCGGTGGGGCCGCAACCGGGTGGTCCCGCTGGTCGTCGCGCACACCCTGCTCGACGTCGTCGCGTTCGTCGGGTACGCGCTCCTGCCGCAGGAGTGGAAGGACGCGCTCGGCCTGTGACCACCCCCGCCGGCCCGGCCACGGGGCGGCTACGGTCGGGCGCGTGACCGTCGTCCCGATCCCCGGCTCCAAGTCCATCACCGCGCGGGCGCTGTTCCTCGCCGCGGCCGCGCGGGGCCGCACGACGCTGGTGGACCCGCTCGCGTCCGACGACACCGAGGCCTTCGTCGAGGGGCTGCGCACGCTCGGCTACGGCGTCGAGCAGGGGCCGTCGGTCTGGACGATCGACGGCTCGCCCGCCGGGCCGCCGCGCCGCTCCGCCGACGTCTTCACGCGCGACGGCGCCACGACGGCCCGGTTCCTGCCCACGCTGGCGGCGGCCGGCCACGGCCGCTACGCGTTCGACGCGTCGGAGCAGATGCGCCGCCGCCCGATGGCGCCCCTCACGCGGGCCCTGGCGGACCTGGGGGCCACGCTCGAGTTCCCGGGCGCCGCCGACCACCACCCCGTGACCGTGGCCGCCGCCGGCCTGCGCGGCGGGTCGGTCCGCCTGGACGCGGGGACGTCGTCCCAGTTCCTCACCGCGCTGCTCCTCGCCGGGCCGCTGATGCGCGACGGGCTGACGGTCGAGGTCACCGACCTGGTCTCCGAGCCGTACGTCGCCATCACCACCGCGATGATGGCCGACTTCGGCGTCGAGGTGGAGCGGTCCGGGCGGGTCTACCGCGTCGCGCCGGGCGAGTACACGGCCACCCGGTACGCGGTCGAGCCCGACGCGTCGTCGGCCAGCTACTTCTTCGCCGCGGCGGCGCTGCTCGGCGAGCCCGTCACCGTGCGGGGCCTCGGCACCGGCGCCCTGCAGGGCGACCTCGCCTTCGTGGAGGTACTCGCCCGGATGGGCGCCCGCGTCGAGCAGGACGCCGGCGCCACGACCGTCACGGGCACGGGCCGGCTCCGCGGCATCACCGTCAACATGCGCGACATCTCGGACACCATGCCGACGCTGGCCGCGGTCGCGCCGTTCGCGGACGGGCCCACGCGCATCGTCGACGTCGCCAACACCAGGGTCAAGGAGTGCGACCGCCTCGACGCCTGCGCCACCAACCTGCGCGCGCTGGGGATCGACGTCGAGACCGGGCCGGACTGGATCGAGATCCGGCCCGGCGTCCCGCGGGCGGCGGAGGTCCGCTGCTTCGGCGACCACCGGATCGCGATGGCGTTCAGCGTCGCCGGGCTGCGGACGCCCGGCCTCACCCTCGACGACCCGGGCTGCGTGAAGAAGACCTTCCCGGACTTCCACGAGCGGCTCGCGGCCACCGTGCGGGAGCTCGCCGCGCGCTGAGCGGCGAGGAGAAGCCCCCCACGCTCGTCCGGACGCCGACGTCGGCTGCCGTCCGGGTCCCGAGAGCGCCGATCATGACGACGCGGGCTCCCCGCGGGCACCGAGGCCGTCCCACAGAACCTCGAGGTACGCGTCCGCGAGGCCCGGCGCGTCGCGCGAGGCCTTGGCGATCGCGAACACGGTCTCGCCGATGAGGATCGCGACGAGGGCGGGGTCGATGTCCGAACGGATCGAGCCCTGGCTGCGAGCCTTGGTGAGCATCGCGTCGACGACCCGCACCAGGTCGGCACGGAGCGCGGTGGTGACGGGAAGCTCGAGGTCGGCGAGCTGATCGCTGACCGCGTGGTGCGCCGCCTGGAACGCCATGAGCTCGGCCAGGAACGTCCGCAGCGCCTGATCGCCCCTCTCGCCCGCCTTCTCGAGGACCTCCCTCCCGCGGCTCACGAGCGGTTCGAGCAGCTCCGCCACCGCGGCATCCATGAGCGCGTCCTTGCCGCCGAAGGCACGGACGACCGTCCCCGCACCCATGCCGGCGCGCCGGGCGATCGCGTCGACAGTGAGGGGCGCACCGCCCTCGGCGAGGAGCGCGGTGGCGGCGTCGAGCGCGCGGCGACGGTTGCGGAGCGCGTCCGCTCGAGGCGGCCGCGAAGTCGGCGTTGACAACTGGAATCTCCGTTCCATATGGTTGATCTGGAATGTCAGTTCCAGATACTAGCGGGAAGGAACCCCCCGTGAACCACCGCATCCTCGTCGTCGGCGCCAGCATCGCCGGGCTCGCTACGGCGCACTGGCTCGTCGAGGACGGCTTCGACGTCACCATCGCCGAGCGGGCCCGGGCGCCCCGGCCCGGGGGCAACGGCGTCGACGTGCGCGGGCAGGCCGTCGAGGCGGTCGCCCGCATGGGCCTGCTCGACCTGGTGCGCGCGTCCGCGACCGACGTCCGCGCCATGCAGTTCGTCGACGCCGCAGGGCGCACGACCGCACGTGTCCCCGTCGCCGAGCCCGGCGCGACCGAGATCATGCGCGGCGACCTGGTCGCCCTGCTGCACGATCGGTCCACGGCCGACCGCCGCTTCGGCGACGGCGTCCGAGCGTTGCGCCAGGACGACGGCGGCGTGACCGTCGGCTTCGAGCACGCGCCCGACGAACGGTTCGACCTCGTCGTCGGCGCCGACGGTATGCACTCCACCGTCCGCCGCCTCGCCTTCGGCCCCGAGGAGAGGTTCGTCCGCTTCAAGGGCGGCTACTTCGCCTTCGCCGACGCCGACGCCGCGCTCGGGGCCGACCGCGCCGTGACCATGTACAACACGCCCGGCAGGATGGCCGGGCTCTACCGCTCCGGCCATCACGCCCAGGCCAAGGCCTACCTCGCCTTCCGCTCCAGGCCGCTCGGCCACGACCACCGCGACCCCGACCAGCACCGGCGCATGCTGCGCGAGGCGTTCGCGGACGAGACCGGTTGGTGCGTGCCGCGCCTGCTCGACACCGCGCTCGCGGACCCGCACCTGTACCTCGACGCGCTCGCCCAGGTGCAGATGGACTCCTGGTCGAACGGCCGCGTCGTCCTGGTCGGTGACGCCGCCTGGTGCGCCTCACCGGCCTCCGGCGCAGGGGCGGAGCTCGCGCTCGTCGGCGCCTTCCGCCTCGCCGGAGAGCTGGCACGGGCCGAGGGCGACCCCCGGGCCGCCTTCGCACGTTACGAGGCGATCCACCGCGCCCTCGTCCGGCGCAGGCAGCGGATCAGCCCGAACGTGCGCCTCATGGTCCCGCAGACCCGTGGCGGCATCCGCCTCCGCAACACCCTCGCCCGCCTCCCGATCCTCGGCCCGCTGGGCGCCGTCGAGCGACTCCTGCAAGGCCGGACCCCGCCCCTCGCCCCCGAGGCGGGGACCGTCTAGGAGCCTGCGGGAAGCGCGTCGAGCAGCGACTCGGTCACCTCGGCCAGCCGCTCGGCGTCCGCCGGGTCGAGCGTGCGCAGCGTGAGCGGGAGCGTGGTGCCGCGGTCGATCGCCGTGAGCGGTACCTGCGGCGGACGGTCGATGAACCCGTGGACGGGCGCGACCGACCGGTCGACGGAACGCGCGGCGAACGTCCCGGCTACCCGGATGGCGAGGCGGGCCGCAGCCGGCAACGGGCTGAGGTCACCGCTCCTCGTGAAGCCGGGGTGGTACAGGACGTATCGCACGGGGTTGTCCGCCTGAGCGGCGTACGCGACACCGAGCAGGTCGTTGGCACGGCCGGCCTGGAGCTGAGCCGTGATCGTGCTGTATCCGCGCTCGAGCTGGAGGTCGTCCCAGTGGACCGCACCACGGGTGATGCCGACACCGGCGACGTTGACGATCACCGGACTCGCGCTCCGGCGCAGCAGCGGCGAGAGCTCATGGCCGAGCAGGTAACGGCTGAGGTAGTAGAGCGCGAAGGTGCGTTCGAGGCCTTCGGGCGTCGTCGTGCGGTCGGGGGACTGCCGGTTGGCGAAGAGGCACAGCGCATCGACGACCTCGTGGCGGGCGGCGATCTCGCGGATCGCCCGCCGGGTGGCCGCGACGCCGGACAGGTCGGCCCGGAGGAACTGCACCCGACCGCCGCCCCCGATCCCGTCCGCCTCGGCGACCAGCCGCCGCCCCTTGTCGGGATTGCTGCCGAGCGCGACGACCTGGTCGCCGCGTGCGGCGCGGGCGAGGGCCAGGGCGCGCCCCATCCCGTCGGTACCACCGCTGATGACGACGACGCGCGGCCGGCGCGAGGACGATTCCTGGACGGGCATGAGCGGCTCCCGGGTAGTTACTCTTTGTCTGCACCACCATGGTCAGTAACCGTCCTCGGCCGCACAAGGAGGCAGTGTGACGTCCGGTACGCACACGGATGTGCCCTCGATGGTGAGCGCCCTCCTGCCCGACCCGGTGCCGGCCGAGGAGTACGACCAGTGCCCGGTCACCGAGGTGCTGCGCCGGGTCGGCGACAAGTGGTCGGTCCTGGTCGTCGTGCTGCTGGGCAAGCGCCCGTATCGGTTCAACGAGCTCCACCGCGCCATCGCGACCATCAGCCAACGCATGCTGACCCGCACGCTCCGCGGCCTGGAGACCGACGGCCTGGTCCATCGCGAGGTGTTCCCCACCACGCCGCCCAGCGTCGAGTACCGACTCACCCCGCTCGGACGGTCCCTGCTCGTCCCTCTCTCAGCCCTTGCCGACTGGGTCGTGGAACACCGCGCCGAGATCGCTGCCGCGCGGTCGACGAGCGCCTCCGTCAGCGATCGAGACGTCGCGACACTCGGGGCGGACGCCGCGCCTGCGTCGTCGTAGGCCGGCTCAGCCCCGCGGCCCGGCGCCGCGCAGCAGGGTGTCGACGATGCGAGCGGCCAGGGCGTCGGGGTCGGCGCCCGCCGCGACCTCCCGCAGCGACTCCCCGATCAGCGCGTAGTAGACGCGGCGCACCCAGTCGAGGTCGGCGCCGGAGTCGACGACGCCGTCCGCGCGGGCCCGCTCGAGCACGGCGACGCACCGGCGGTCGACGTCCTGCTGGAGGGCCGCGGCCTCGCCGCCCGGGTCCGCCGGGAGCCCGAGGGCGAACGCCCACGCGCTCTTGACCTGCAGCACGTTGGCGGTGATCCGGTGCATCGCCACGAGCGGTGGCGCCGTGTCCGGGCGGCCGTCGTCCACCGCCTGCGCGAGCTGCTGGACCGCCGACGCCGTCAGCGCCTCGATCAGCGCCTGCCGGCTGGCGAACCGGCGGTGCACGGTGGTGCGGGCCACCCCCGCAGCCGCGGCGATCTGCTCCAGCGACGCGGCCGGGTCGTCCACGAGCACCCGCTCCGCCGCCTCGAGGATCGCGCGCACGCTGCGCTCCGCGTCCGCCCGCAGCGGCCTGGCTGCCGTCCCGCCCATCGCGCCTCCCCTGGTTCTGCCGTGCCGTCGCGCATCCCGCCCGACCCTGCACACGGTACCGGGTCGATGCAACAATCTCATTATCTGCGTCAGCACTGTTGCATATCAGCATCTAACCGCTACGCTCACACTCAGTTGTCGTCGACCAAAGGAGCAGATCGTGCCCACCACCGCCCTGATCACGGGAGCCTCGTCCGGGCTCGGCGCGGAGTTCGCCGAGCAGCTCGCGGCCCGCGGCCACGACGTCGTCCTGGTGGCCCGGTCCGTCGACCGTCTCGCCGCGCTCGCCGAGCGCCTGCGGGCCGCGCACGGCGTCGCCGCCCACGTGCTGGTCCAGGACCTCGCCGCGCCGGACGCCGGACGCCACGTCGCGGGCGACCTGGCCGACCGCGGCCTCGACGTCGACCTGCTCGTCAACAACGCCGGGTTCGGCACCTGCGGCCGGTTCGAGGACATCGACGGGCCGCGCGACCACGACCAGCTCATGGTGAACGTCGTCGCGCTCGTCGACCTCACCCACGCGCTGCTGCCGGGCATGCTCGCCCGGGGCGGCGGCGCCGTCGTCAACGTCGCCTCGAACGCCGCCTTCCAGCCGTCCCCATACTTCGCCGTCTACGGCGCGGCGAAGGCGTTCGTGCTGAGCTTCGGCCTGGCGCTGCGGCAGGAGTACCGCGGCCGCGGCGTCCGCGTCCTGACCCTGTGCCCCGGCCCCGTCGAGACCGGCTTCTTCGACGCCATCGGCACCCGGCGGGCCGCCGTCACCGGCGCCATGACCACCCCGCCGCCCGTGGTGCGCGCCGCCCTGCGCGCGCTGGACCGCGACCGCGGGTACGCCGCCCCCGGCCTCGGCAACGCCCTGACCGCGCACCTCACGCCGCGCCGCCCTCGGACTCTCGTGGCTGCGCTCGCCGAGCGCGTCACCCGCAAGGTGCTCGCCCCCGCGCAGGACACCGCCGCGGACGCCCCGGCGGCCGCCGCGTGAGCGCCGCCGCCCGCGCCGCCGCCGGAGCCGCCGCCGCGATGCTGCTGGTCGGCACGTCGACGGCGGTCACGGCCACCGTCGCCGACTACCCGGTGCTCACCGGGCAGGCCCTGCGCTACGCCCTCGCCGCGGCGATCCTGCTCGCCGTCGTGCGCCACCGCCGCCTGCCGCGGGTGCGCCTGACGGGGCGCGACGTCCTGCTCCTGGTCGCGCTCGCCGTGACGGGCCTGGCCGGGTTCAACGTCTTCCTCGTCGAGGCGACCCGGCACGCCGGGCCGGCCATGATCGGCGCCGTCGTCGGGGGCGTGCCGCTCGTCCTCGCGCTCGTCGGCCCCCTGCTGGAGCGCAGGCGGCCCGCCCCGCGGACCGTGGCGGCCGCCGTTGTGGTGGCGCTCGGCACGGCCGTCGCCGCCGGGCTCGGATCGGGCAGCCTCGCGGGCCTGCTCCTGTCGCTGGGTGCCCTCGCGGGCGAGGTGGCGTTCTCGCTGCTCGCCGTGCCGCTGCTGCCGCGGCTCGGGCCGCTGCGCGTCGCCGCCTACCCCGCCGTCCTGGCCGTGCCGCTGCTGCTCGTGGCCGGCCTCGCGCTCGACGGCACCGCCGCCCTGCGCCTCCCCACGCTCGGCGAGGCGGCGGCCTTCGCCTACCTCGGCGCCGTGGTCACGGCGGCCGCGTTCTTCCTCTGGTACGACGCGCTGGGCCGCCTCGGCCCCGACCGCGCCGGCCTGTTCGCCGGCCTGGTCCCCGTCGGCGCGCTGCTCACGACCGTCGCCCTCGGGATCGGGCACGTGGGCGCCGCCGACGTCGCGGGGGCGCTGCTGGTCGCGGCCGGCGTCGCCGTCGGCCTCCGGTCCCGCGCGGCCGGTGCCGGGACCGGGGCCGGGGACGACGACGACGACCGTCAGAAGCCGGGCGGCGAGGGGAAGCCCCCGAAGCCGGACATCATGCCCTGGGAGACGGTCACGAAGAACGCGACGAAGCCGAGGAAGAACAGCGCGAAGACGATCCGCCCCACGTACCGTCCGGTCCCCATGCGGGCGCCCTGGGGCGCGATGAACCGCTCGGGCCGCGAGGGGTCGTAGACGACGCGCACGTCGCTCTCCGACCGGTCCAGCATGCCGACGTCGGAGTAGGTCGGCACCGCGCGGATCCGGCGCCCGTCGAGCGTGGGGAACTCGATGGTCTCCACGAGCCGGCTCGTCACGGTCCGGTTCTCCCCGGAGCCGCTCGTGGAGTGCTGCAGATGGCTGCGCAGCACGCGGCCCTGCGTCTCCTGGCCCGACCTCTCGAGCCCGCGCACGCCCGCGATGGCGCGCACCGCTCCCACGATCGTCCACAGCCCGAACACGGCCATGACCGCCGGGACCACGAGGAACAGGATCTCCACGCGGGTCAGCCTTCCGTCAGGGCGTGCAGCCCGGCCCGGTGCTCGGCCTGCGCGGCCGGGTCCGGGATGGGCAGCGACGCCAGGAGCTGCTTGGTGTAGTCCTCGCGCGGGCTGCCGAGCACCTGCTCGCCCGTCCCCTCCTCGACGAGGTGGCCGCGGTACAGCACCGCGATCCGGTCGGCGAGGAGGTCGACGACGGCGAGGTCGTGCGACACGAACAGGCAGGCGAAGCCCAGCTCCTTCTGCAGCTCGGCGAAGAGCTCCAGCACGCGCGCCTGCACCGACACGTCGAGCGCCGACGTCGGCTCGTCCGCGATGAGCAGCTCCGGGTCCAGGGCCAGGCCGCGGGCCAGGGACGCGCGCTGCCGCTGCCCGCCGGACAGCTCGTGCGGGTAGCGGTCGCCGTAGCTGCGGGGCAGCTGCACCGCCTCGAGCAGCTCGTCCACGCGGGCGCGCGCCGCCTCCGGGGTGCGGGCCCGGCCGTGCACGACCAGGGGCTCGGCCACGCACTCGGCGATGGTCAGCAGCGGGTTGAACGACGTGGCCGGGTCCTGGAAGACGAAGCCCAGCCGGGGCCGCATCGCCTTGAGGTCGCGACCGCGGGCGCCGAGCATCTCCGTGCCGAGCACCCGCAGCGACCCGCCGCTGACGGGCGTGAGGCCGGCCATGGCGCGGGCGATCGTCGTCTTGCCGGAGCCGGACTCCCCCACGAGGCCCAGCACCTCGCCGGGGCGGATGGTGAGCGAGACGTCGTCCACCGCGGTGAACGCCGGCTGCCGGAACCGGCCCGGGTAGGTGATGGTGAGGCCCTCCGCGCGCACCACGGGCTCCGACCCCGCCCAGCCGTCGGGGCGGTCGGCCGCGCGCTCCACGGCACGGGCGGTGCCCTCGCCCACGCGCGGCACGGCCTTGAGCAGGGCCTTCGTGTACTCGGCCTGCGGGTCGGCGAACAGGTCGTCGACGGGCGCCTGCTCCACGACCTTGCCCTGGTACATCACGGCGACGCGGTCGGCCAGGTCGGCCACCACGCCCATGTTGTGCGTGATGAGCACGATGGCGGTGCCCGTCTCGTCGCGCAGGTGGCGCAGCAGGTCGAGGATCTCGGCCTGCACGGTGACGTCGAGCGCCGTCGTGGGCTCGTCGGCGACGATGAGGTTCGGCCCCAGCACCAGCGCCATCGCGATGACGATGCGCTGCTTCTGCCCGCCCGAGAACTGGTGCGGGTAGTGGTCCACGCGGTGCTCGGGGTCGGGGATGCCGACCGTGCCGAGCACCTCGATCGCCCGGCGCCGCGCCTCCTTCTTCGACACGTCGCCGTGCGCGCGGATGCCCTCCGCGATCTGCCAGCCCACCGTGTACACGGGGTTGAGCACGCTGGACGGCTCCTGGAACACCATCGCGACGTCGCGCCCGCGCACCTGGCGCAGCTTCGCCGCGGAGACGTTGACGACGTCCGTCGTCGTGCCGTCGCGCCCCGTGAGGACGACGGCGCCGCGGGTGGTCGCCGTCTCCGGCAGCAGGCCGAGGATGGTCTTGGCCGTGACGGTCTTGCCGGAGCCCGACTCGCCGACGACGGCGAGCACCTCCCCGGGCTGGACGTCGAGGCTGACGCCGTCGACGGCCCGCACCGGGCCGGCGTCGGTGGCGAACGAGACCGCGAGGTCGGTGATCGTCGCCACGGCGCCGTTCGACGCGACGGCGACCTTGGTCGCTTCGGCGCTCATGCGTCGTCTCCCTTCGGGTTGTCCTCCGGGCGTTCCGCCGACGCCGGGGTCTCCGGGTCCGACGGGTCCGCCTCCACCGACGTCGCGGCGACGGCGCCGGACACCTGCCCGGCGCGGGCGCGCGTCCGCAGCCGCGGGTCGGCCAGGTCGTTGAGCGACTCGCCCATGAGGGTCATGCCCATGGCGGCGAGCACGATGGCGAGGCCCGGGAACAGCGCGGTCCACCAGATGCCGGAGGTGACGTCGGCGACCGCGCGCTGCAGGTCGTAGCCCCACTCGGCGGCCGCCGTCGGTTCGATGCCGAAGCCGAGGAAGCCGAGGCCCGCCAGCGTGAGGATCGCCTCGGACGCGTTGAGCGTGACGATCAGCGGCAGCGTGCGCGTGGAGTTGCGCAGCACGTGGCGCGTCATGATCCGCCAGTGCCCCGTGCCGAGCACGCGCGCCGAGTCGACGAACGCCTCCGCCTTGATACGCACCACCTCGGCACGCACCACCCGGAAGTACTGCGGCACGAACACCACGGTGATCGACAGCGCGGCGGCGAGGATGCCGCCCCACATGTCCGACTTGCCGCCCGAGATGACGATCGCCAGCAGGATCGCGAGCAGCAGGGACGGGAACGCGTAGATCGCGTCCGCCACGACCACGAGCACGCGGTCGAGCCAGCCCCCGAAGTAGCCGGACACGAGGCCCAGCAGCACGCCCACGACGATCGAGGACAGCACGGCGACCAGCACGACCAGGAGCGCCGTGCGGGCGCCCCACACCACGCGGGACAGCACGTCGTACCCACCCACGGTGGTGCCGAACCAGTGCTCGGCGCTGGGCGGCATCTGGGCGCCGAACGCGCCGTCGAGGTCGCGCAGCTGCGACCAGCCGAACGGCGCCAGCAGCGGCGCGAGGACCGCGACCAGCACGAACACGCCGGTGAGCACGATGCCCGCGACGAGCATGCCCCGCTGGAGGCCGACGCTCTGGCGCACCTGCCGCACGACGGGCAGCCTGCGGAACCACGCGCCCCTGCCGCCGAGGTGCTCGGGGGCCGCGCCGGCCGTGCCGACGCTGGTGATCTCTCCCGCGGTCATCAGTACCTCACCCTCGGGTCGACCAGCGCCGCGATGATGTCGACGAGGAAGTTCGTCACCGCCACCACGACGGCCATCAGCACGACGATCCCCTGCACGGCCACGAAGTCGCGCGCCTGCAGGTACTCCGACAGCTGGAAGCCCAGCCCCCGCCACTCGAACGTCGTCTCGGTGAGCACCGCGCCCACCAGGAGCATCGCGACCTGCATGCCGGCCACGGTGATGATCGGGATGAGCGCCGGTCGCCAGGCGTGCTTGCGCACCAGGCGGCTCTCCTTGACGCCGCGCGAGCGCGCCGCGTCGACGTACCCCGCGCCGAGCGTGCCGATCATGTTGGTGCGCACCAGCCGCAGGAACACGCCGGCCGTGAGCAGGCCGAGCGCGAGCGCGGGCAGGAACGCGTGCGACAGCACGTCGAGCACGACGGCCGGGTCCCCGGTCTTGAAGGCGTCGATCAGCATGAACCCGGAGTCCGCCCCGGCGAGCTGCATGGAGATCTCGCCGTCGGTGGACACGCGCCCCGCGACGGGGAACCAGCCCAGCCACACGGAGAACACGAGCTTGAGGATCAGACCCGCGAAGAACACCGGCGTCGCGTAGGCGAGGATCGCGAGGATCCGCAGCACGGCGTCGGGCAGGCGGTCGCGGAAGTAGCCCGCGAGCATGCCGAACGGGACGCCGAGGACGAGGGCGACGACGATCGCGTAGAACGCGAGCTCCAGCGTGGCCGCGCCGTACGTGGTGAGCACCTGCGTCACCGGCTGGTTGTCGCTGATGGTGGTGCCGAAGTCGCCGGAGAAGACGCTGGTGAGGTAGTCCCAGTACTGGGCGACGATCGGACGGTCGTAACCGGCCGCGTGGATCAGCTCCTGGAGCTGGTCGGGCGGCAGCTTGCCGCCCAGCGCGGCCGTGATGGGGTCACCGGTCGCGCGCATGAGCACGAAGACCGTGGTGACCAGGATGAACACGGTCGGGATGATGAGCAGGAAGCGCACCAGGATGTAGCGTCCCAGTGCGCTTCCTGCCGTACTACGTGAGGCCACGGGAAGAGCTCAGTCCGTCTCTCAGCCCTTGGCCAGCGCGCCGTAGCGGAACTTGAACGACGCGTCGAGCGTGTCCTTGGTCCCGGTGACGTCCTTGCCGGTGACGGCGACCTGCGCGCCCTGCAGGTACGGGACGGTCGACAGGTCGTCGGCCTCGGTGTCCTGGATCTTGCCCAGCAGCTCGGTGCGCTTCGCCTCGTCGGCCGTGACGGCCTGCTCGAGGATCATGTCCTCCACGTCCTGGTTCACGTAGTGGTTGCCCAGGAAGTTCTCCTTGAGGAAGAACGGCGTGAGGTAGTTGTCGGCGTCCGAGTAGTCCGGGAACCAGCCGAGCTGGTACGCCGGGTAGACGTCGGCGGTGCGGTCCTTCGAGTACTGCACCCACTCCGTGGTCTGCAGGTTGACCTTGAACAGGCCGCTGCCCTCGAGCTGGTCCTTGATGAGCGCGTACTCGTCGCCGGACGACGGGCCGTAGTGGTCGTTCGAGTACTGCAGGTTCAGCTCCACCGGGGTGGTGACGCCGGCGTCGGCGAGCGTCTGCTTCGCCTTGTCCGCGTCGGGCCCGCCCTGACCGTCGCCGTACTTCTCCTTGAGCGGCTCCGTGGCGCCGGTCAGCCCGTCGGGCACGAAGGAGTACAGCGGGGTGTAGGTGCCCTTGTAGACCTGGTCGGCCAGCGCCTGGCGGTCGATGAGGTCGGCCACGGCCTGGCGCACCGCGGTCGCCTTCTTCGGGTCGGCGTCGGGCTGCTTCTCGCCGTACGGCTGGGTGTTGAAGTTGAAGACGATGTAGCGCGTCTCGCCACCGGGGCCCGTGACGACCTGGACCTTGTCGTCCTTGCCGAGGTCCTCGATGTCGGTGGGCGACAGGGAGCGGAACGCGACGTCGACCGAGCCGTCCTGCACCTCGAGCTTGAGGTTGGAGGCGTCCGTGAAGTACTTGACGTTGATCTTCGGCGTCTTCGCGGCGCCGAGGACACCCTGGTAGCCGTCGTACTTCTCGTAGCTGACCAGCTCGTTCAGCTTGTAGCCGGTGATCGAGTACTGCCCGGCGAACGCCTTGCCGTCCACGATCGTCGTGTCGTCCGTGACCGCGTCGGGCGAGAAGACGTCCTCGTCGACGATCGGGCCCACGGGCGACGACAGGATCTGCGGGAAGATCTGGTCGTTCGCGCTCTTCAGCTTGAAGACGACGGTCGTGTCGTCCGGGGTCTCGACCGAGTCGAGGTTGTAGAGCAGCGACGACGGGCCGTTCTCGTCCGCGATCTTCAGCTGCCGGTCGAACGTGAACTTGACGTCCGAGGAGGTCAGGTCGTTGCCGTTGGCCCACTTGAGGCCCGGCTTGAGCTTGACCGTGTACTCCTTGGGCGACGTGAACTCGGCCGACTCCGCGATGTCCGGCTCCACGTCCGGGCTGCCGTACGGCGTGTTCATGAGGAACGGGTAGACCTGGTTCATCACGGCGAACGAGCCGTTGTCGTACGAGCCGGCCGGGTCGAGGGACGTGATCTTGTCCGTCGTACCGATGATCATCGACTCGGCGGCACCGCCGCCGTCCCCGCTGCCGCCGTCACCGGAACCGCCGCCGCACGCGGTCAGCACCAGCGCCAGCACTGCCGTTCCTGCGGCGCCGGTGATCAGCCGTCGCGAGCCTCTGATGGCACTCATGGTCTCAGGTCCCCTTCGTCCAGGCCGGCCCACGGCGGGTGGCCGCGGGCTCGTGGCGATGCGGGCGTCTCTGGCACACCGGTGTGTCGCCGTGGTCACGGGCGTGGGTCACACCCGGACCGGTATCGCATCGTGGTCCGGGAACCTACCACTGCGCTCCGGCTCGTGTCACAGGCCACAGTCCCCGTCTCCGCCTAGACTTCCCGGCATGTCCGGAGCGAGCACCGCGGGTCCCGTCCAGGATCCGTCGCACCGGGATCGCCCGTCGCACCGGGGGCCGGCGTCCGACCCGACGCCCCCGACCGGTCCGCTGCAGGCGCTGCTGGGCGGCGACGGCTCCGACGACGGCGCGCCGACCGACCTCGTGCGCGTCGTCGACACGCCCGAGGCCCGGGTGCGGCACCCCTCCGACATGCTCGGCATGGTGGTCAGCGCGCTGGGTGTGGCGCTCGTGCTCGTCCTGTCGGTGGTGGCGCACGCGACCACCGAGGGCGTCACGGAGGACGTCCAGAACTTCAGCACCCTGCTGGCCCGGATCCTGTTCGTGCCGGTCCAGCTCCTCGAGGGCCTCGTCACGCTGTTCGTGCCCGCCGCCGTGCTGATCGAGCTGGGCTGGCGCCGGCTGGGCCGGCAGGTGGTGGAGTCGATCTGCGCGGCAGCCCTGGGCCTCGTGCTCGGCGTCGTCACGGCGCTCACGATCTCCCGGTTCGGCAGCGACGAGCTGGTGCGCGGGCTGTCCGTCTTCCGCGACGGCACCTGGCAGCTCACCATCCCCGGGTACGTGGCCGCCATCGCCGGCCTGCTCACCACCGCCGGCCCGCGCACCCGCCGCCGCACGGTGCGCTGGTCGTGGAACGTGCTCTACCTGTCCCTGGCCATCGTGCTCATCACCGGGCAGGTCTCGCTGCCGGGAGTGATCGTCGCCCTGCTGCTCGGCCGCCTCGCCGGGCAGGCCGTGCAGTACGTCTCCGGCGTGCGCAGCGAGCGCGCCTACGGGGCCGACCTCGTCGCCGCGGTGCGGCGCGCGGGGTTCCACCCGACGGCGCTGGTCCGGGTGCGCGACGTGTCCGTCGTCGTCGACGACGACGCCCCCGGCGAGGTGCCCGCCCCGCCCGAGGACCCCGTGGCCGCGTACGACGCCGACGGGGACGTCGTGGAGGAACCGCCGGACGAGGGCCAGGCCCTCCCCGCCCCGCCGACGACGGCGGACGCCGCGGCCGTCGCGCTCACCCGGGCGGGCGACAACCGCGTGTACGCGCTGCTCACCGACGACGGCGCGCCCCGCCGCGACGTCGTCGTGCTCGACGGCGACCGCCAGGTCATGACCACCGTGCAGCGGCTGTGGCGCGCGCTGCGGCTGCGTGGCCTCGAGGGCCGTGCCTCCATCTCGCTGCGCGCCGCGGCCGAGCGCACCGCCCTCCTCGCGTACGCGGCCACCGCGGCCGGGGTGCGCACCCAGCGGCTGGAGGGCATCGGCGTCGCCGACGACTCCGTGGTGCTGGTGCAGGAGCACGCGCGCGGCGCCGTCTCCCTGCGCGACGTCGCGGCCGACGACCTCGAGGGCGCGCGCGGGGACGCCGTCCTCGCGGAGGCCTGGGAGCAGCTGCGCCGGGCCCACGACGCCGGCCTCACGCACCACTCCCTGACGCTCGACGTGGTGCTGGTGCACCACGACGAGCGCGGCGCGCCGCACGTCTGGCTGACCGGCTGGGAGCAGGGCGAGATCGCGTCGGGCACGCTGTCGCGCCGGCTCGACCTCACGCAGATGCTCGCCCTGCTGGCGCTGCGCGTGGGCGCGCGGCGGGCGCTCGCGTCCGCCGTCCGCGCGCTGCCCGACAAGGAGATCGCCGCGATCGGCCCGCTGCTGCAGTCCGTCGCGCTGCCGAGCCCCACGCGCGAGGAGGTCCGCAAGGCCAAGGGCCTGCTGGACGAGCTGCGCGAGGCCCTCGTGGAGCGCCTGCCGCAGGCCGACGTCCAGCCCCAGAACATCACCCGGTTCGGCGCCCGCACGATCATCATGCTGACGCTGACGATCGTCGCCGTCACGGTGATCGTCACGACGATGAACTTCGAGGAGATCGCCTCCGCGATCACCGAGGCGAACCCCTGGTGGGTGGCGGCGTCCTTCGCGTTCGGGGCGATCACGTGGTTCGGCGCCGCGCTCACGTTCAGCGCGTTCTCGCCCGAGAAGCTGCCGCTGTGGCGCGCGACGCTCACGCAGATGGCCGGGTCGTTCGTGTCGCTCGCGGCCCCCGCCGGCATCGGGCCGGCCGCCCTCAACCTGCGGATGCTCACCCGGCGCGGCGTGGCCACCCCGATGGCGGTCGCGACGGTGGCGCTGGTGCAGCTGTCGCAGTTCGTCGTCACGGTGCTGCTGCTCGTCGTGCTGTCCGTGTCCACCGGATCCGGCGGCCTCATCGACCTGCCCTCGACCACCGTGCTGCTCGCCATCGCGGGCGTGGGGGTGGCGGTCGTGGCGACCCTGCTGGTCCCGTCCGTGCGGCGGTGGGCGTGGGAGAAGGCCCGCCCCACGCTGGAGCAGGTGTGGCCGCGGCTGTCGCAGATGATCGGCCAGCCCACCCGCCTCGCTCTGGGCCTCGGCGGCAACGTCATCATGACGCTGGGGTACGTGCTCGCGTTCGACGCCGCGCTCGCCGCCTTCGGGCAGGAGCTCAACCTCATCGACGTGGCCGTGATCTACCTGGTCGGCAACTCCGTCGGCGCGATGGTGCCCACCCCCGGTGGCCTGGGCGGCGTCGAGGGCGCGCTCATCGCGGGCCTCACGGCGGCCGGCATCCCCGCGTCCCTGGCGTTCTCCGTCACCATGCTCTACCGCGTCGTCACCTACTGGGCACGCGTCCCGATCGGCTGGGTGGCGATGAAGCGCCTGGAGAGCACGGGCGACCTGTGACGACGCTCGACGGCGTGGGGTCGGACGCTGCCGCGTGCGGTGCGCCGGGCGTCACGTCCGCCTCCGCGGCGGCCGACGAGCTCGACCGGGTGCTCGCGGGGCTGCAGTGGCGGTTCGTCGCGCGCTCGCGGCACGCGCTGGACGCGGGCGGCTGGGCCGAGCACGCGACGGGCGCGGGCGCCCTGCTGCTGGTCACCGAGGGCCTGGTGCGGGTGCGGGGCGTGGGCGACGTGGCGGACCTCGCCCCGGGTGACTTCCTCTTCCTGCCGCACGGGCCGCGGTTCGAGGTGCACGCGCTGTCGGAAGCCGTCGTGGAGTGCGTGCAGGTCGCGCCCGTCGGCGCGGACACCGGCCGCGGCGTGCTGCCCGAGCACGTGCTCCTCACCGAGCTGCCGCAGACGGAGCCGACGGCCGCCGCGATGCTGCGCGACCTCGTGGAGTCGTACCGCGCGCCCCGCAGCGTGCTCGGCGACCGCGTCGTCACGCTCGTCGCGTCGCTCGCGATCAGCGCCTGGTACGCCCGCGGCTGCGCGCCGGCGCGCTGGCTGATGCAGCGAGAGGACCCGGGCCTGGCCGGCGCCGTCGCGGCCATCCACGCCGACCCGGGGCGGGAGTGGACCGTGGACGACCTGGCACGCGTGGCGCTGGCGTCGCGGTCCGGATTCGCCGCCCGGTTCCGCGACGCCACGGGCCAGACGCCCGGCCGCTACCTCGCGCAGGTGCGGGTCGCGCACGCGCGCTGCCTGCTGGCGGCGGGCGACCTGTCGGTCGCGGCGATCGCCCGCCGCCTGGGCTACGGCTCGGACACGGCGTTCGGCCGCGCCTTCCGTCGTCACACGGGCGCGACGCCGTCCGAGTGGCGCCGCGGGAGCGTGCTGCGTACCAGCACCCCGCCGGCCACCGCGACCACGGCCGCGACCAGATAGGTCCAGCCCACCCCGACCGAGTCCACGCCCAGGCCGCCCACGGCCGAGCCGAGGATGATCGCCGTCTGGAAGGCCGCCACGACGAGGCCGCTGCCCGCCTCGACCTGCCCCGGCATGATCCGCGTGATCCACACCTGCACCACGTTGAGCACGCCGCCGAACGCCGCGCCCCACAGGATCACCGCCGGGTAGGCGAGCACCGGGAACGCCGCCGCCAGCCCCACCGCGGCCACGCTCACGCCGATCACCGCGGGCACGGCGAGCAGCAGCACCGCCAGGTGCCGGTCCACGATCGCGCCGATCGCGAAGTTGCCGACCAGGCCGCCCGCGCCGAACAGGGCGAGCAGCACGGCGATCGTGCCGACGTCCGCCCCCGGCAGCAGGGACAGCGCCGGGCGCACGTACGTGAAGCCGACGAAGTGCCCGCCGATGACGGCCACGATGCTCACCAGGCCCAGCGCGACGCCCGGGGACCGCAGCGCACGGCCCGTGGCGGCCCAGCCGATGCCCGGCGTGGGCGCGACCGGCGGCAGCGCGGCCCGCATGGCGACCGCCGTGACCACGGTGACCACCGCGGCCGCGACGAAGACGACCCGCCAGCCGGCGGCCGCGCTGAGGATCACGCCGAGCGGCACCCCGGCCACGGTCGCGACCGTCGTCCCCGCGTTCACGATCATCATCGCCCTGCCCACCCGGTCCGCCGGGACGAGCTGCGTGGCGATGACCAGCGACATCGACCAGTAGCCGCCGAGCGCCGCGCCCAGCAGCAGCCGGGCCGCCATGAGCACCCCGATGCTCGGCGCGACGGCGACCAGCACGTTGGACACCACCGCGCCCAGGGCCAGCACCACCAGCAGGGTGCGGCGGTCGGTGCGCGGGAACAGGGCGCCCAGGCCCAGCGCGGTGGCGAGGGCCGTGAGGGCGGTGACGCTCACCGACAGCCCCACGACGCCCTCCGAGACGCCCAGGTCCTGCGCCACGGGCGTCAGCACGCCGGGCGGCAGGAACTCCGCCGTCACGAGCGAGAAGCTGCCGAGGAACATCGTCGCGAGCGCGAGGGCTGCGCGGCGTGGGGTCAGGGGGCGCGGCGCGGGCGCCGGCGTGGGCGCCGTCGTGCCCGTGGTGGTGAGGCGGGCCGCGTCCGGCGCGGCCGCCGTGTCGATCGGGTTCGTGGTCATGCCGGTCGCAACAACCGCCATCCCGGCGCGAGCCGACCCGGACGCCGCCGGACTCGATCGAGACGCCACGCCCGCCCGGCCTGCCCCGGGAACGCCGGAGGCCCGCCGCTCGCGCAGGGCGAGCGGCGGGCCTCCGGGTGGCTGACGCGACGCGGACGTCGGTCAGCGAAGGATCACTTCGCGACGGCCTTCTTCAGCAGCGAGCCGGCGCTGATCTTCACGCCGAAGCCGGCGGGGATCTGGATCTCCTCGCCCGTGCGCGGGTTGCGGCCGGTGCGGGCGGCACGCTCGACGCGCTCGACCGAGAGCAGACCCGTGACCTTGACCGCCTCGCCCTTGGCGAGCGACTCCTCGAGCACAGCCTGGAAGGCGTTGAGGAACTTCTCCGCCTCCGCCTTGCTGAGCTCGGCCTTGCCGGCGATGGCCGAGACCAGCTCGGACTTGTTCAGCGACATGTGCATCCCTTCTCCGGTTCACGACGCACGCGACCCGCGCGTCGTCACGTTCACGATCCCGCCCGGCTCGCGCCGGGGGACCGGGGAACACACTAGGGAACATCCGCGGATTCCTGCGACTTTTCCGCGCGTGGCGTGCCGGACACCCCGATCCGGGAACCTTTCGAGCACGTGATCTGTCGCGCTGTCGGGCCTCGTGGCGGGACAGATCGCCTGCTCGACGGCGCCTCAGTCGCGCGGGCCGCCGTCCCCGGAGTCGTCGTGATCCTCGTCGTGCTCGGCGTCGTGCTCGCCGTCCTGCCAACCCACGGTGTCGCGCCGGCGCACGCGCAGCACGACGGCCGCGGCGACGCCCACCGCGGCGAGCACCGCCACGGGGAACAGCCACGCCGTCGCCCACCCGGCCTCGCCGTCGGCGTCGAGGTCCGCGCCGGGGGTGCCGGACCGGTGCGTGCCGTGGCCGTCGTCGGCGGCCGTGTCGCTGGCCGTGTCGCTGGCCGTGGCGCTGGCCGTGGCGGTGGGCGACGCGGTCGTCGGGGTCGCCGTCGCGCTCGCCGTGTCGGTCGGGGTCGGCGTCGGGCTCGGCGAGGCGGCCGCGACGGTGAACGCGAGGTCGCCCTCGATGGGGTGGCCGTCGGAGGAGACGACGCGCCACGCGACGTCCCACTCGCCGCCGGGCAGGTCGGCGGGCAGCGTCGCGACGACGTCCTCGCCATCCACCGCGACCTGCGCCTTCGTCGTCCCGTCGGGAGTCGTGACGGCCACCTGGGCGCCGGAGTCGAGCATGGCTGCGCTGAACACGAGCGTGAGCGTGGTGGGCGGCTCGGCGACCTTCGCGCCGTCGGCCGGGTCGGACGAGACGAGCCGGTCGTGCGCGGCGGCGGGCTGCGCGACGGCGAGGCCGAGCGCGGGGGCCAGCACGGCGGCGAGCAGGACGACGAGGGCGCGACGACGGCGCGCGGGTCGGGGGTGCACGGCCCGACCCTAGCGACCCACTCGCCCGAGCTGTCAGGGCTCGCGGGGGCGGGCGGCGTTCCTACACTCGGGGGGTGGACTTCACCTCGGCCTACGCCCACGGCTTCGCCCGCGTGGCGGCCTGCACCGTCCCCGTCACCGTCGCCGACCCCCGCGCGAACGCGGCCGCGATCCTCGCCGAGGCGCGCGCGTGCCACGACGACGGCGTCGCGGTCGCCGTCTTCCCGGAGCTGTGCGTCTCCGGCTACGCCATCGACGACCTGCACCTCGCCGACGCGCTCCTGGAGGCGACGTCCGACGCGCTCGCCGCGATCGTCGAGGCCAGCGCCGAGCTGCGCCCGCTGCTCGTGGTCGGGGCGCCGCTCGAGGTCGGGAACCGGCTGCTGAACTGCGCCGTCGTCGTGCAGGGCGGGCGGGTGCTGGGCGTCGCCCCCAAGTCGTACCTGCCGAACTACCGCGAGTTCTACGAGAAGCGCTGGTTCGCTCCCGGCGACGACCGGCGCGGCGCCACGGTCACGCTGCCGTTCGCGGACGGCCCGGTGCCCTTCGGCCCCGACCTGCTGTTCGCCGCCGACGACGTCGCCGGGCTCGTCGTGCACGTCGAGGTGTGCGAGGACCTGTGGGTGCCCGTGCCGCCGTCGGCGGAAGCCGCGCTGGCAGGCGCGACGGTGCTGCTCAACCTGTCCGCCAGCCCCATCACGGTGGCGCGGGCCGAGGACCGGCGGCTCATGGTGCGCTCGGCGTCGCACCGCGGGCTCGCCGCGTACGCCTACGCGGCGGCGCAGGGCGAGTCGAGCACGGACCTGTCGTGGGACGGCCAGACGATGGTCTACGAGGTGGGCGACCTGCTCGCCGAGACCGAGCGCTTCCCCGACGGCGCGCGGCGCTCCGTGGCCGACGTCGACCTCGACCGGCTGCGCCAGGAGCGGCTGCGGCAGGGGTCGTTCGACGACAACCGCCGCGCGCTCGGCTCCCGCGTCGAGGGGTTCCGCACCATCGGGTGGACCGTCGACCCGCCGGCGGGCGACGTCGGCCTGCGCCGCAAGGTGGACCGCTTCCCCTTCGTGCCGGACGACCCGGAGCGCCTCGCCCAGGACTGCTACGAGGCGTACTCGATCCAGGTGGCCGGGCTGGAGCAGCGGCTGCGGTCGATCGGGCAGCCGAAGATCGTCATCGGCGTCTCGGGCGGCCTGGACTCGACGCACGCGCTCATCGTCGCGGCGCGCGCCATGGACCGCCTCGGGCGGCCCCGCAGCGACATCCACGCGATCACGATGCCCGGCTTCGCGACGTCGTCTGCGACGAAGGACCGCGCCACCCGGCTCGCGACGTCGCTGGGCGTGCACTTCGAGGAGCTCGACATCCGGCCCGCGGCCGAGCAGATGCTCCGCGACCTGGGCCACCCGTACGGCGCGGGCGAGAAGGTCTACGACGTCACGTTCGAGAACGTGCAGGCCGGCCTGCGCACCGACTACCTGTTCCGGCTCGCGAACCACCGCGGCGGCATCGTGCTCGGCACCGGCGACCTGTCCGAGCTGGCGCTGGGCTGGTGCACGTACGGCGTGGGCGACCAGATGTCGCACTACGCGGTGAACACCGGCGTGCCGAAGACGCTCATCCAGCACCTCATCCGCTGGGTGGCGGACACCGGCCAGTTCGAGGCGGGCACCAACGCCCTGCTCCTGGAGATCCTGGGGCAGGAGATCTCCCCCGAGCTCGTCCCCGCCGAGGAGGGCGAGGCGCCGCAGTCCACGGAGGCCACCATCGGGCCGTACGCGCTGCAGGACTTCACCCTGTTCTGGACGCTGCGGCACGGGCTGCGGCCGTCCAAGATCGCGTTCCTCGCCTGGCACGCCTGGCGCGACCCCGACGCCGGCGAGTGGCCGCCCAACTTCCCGCACGACGAGCGGTCCGCCTACGACCTGGCCACCATCCGGAAGTGGGAGGTCGTCTTCTTCCGCCGGTACTTCTCGTCGCAGTTCAAGCGCTCCGCGCTGCCCAACGGGCCCAAGGTCTCCCCCGGCGGCACCATGTCGCCGCGCGGCGACTGGCGCATGCCGTCCGACGCGTCGGCCGCCGCCTGGCTCGCCGAGCTGGAGGCGAACGTCCCCCTCGACTAGGAATTCACCCCCGCAGGGACCGGCGAGCGCCGGCGGAGTCGCTACGCTCACCCTGCCGAGCACGACGATCGCGCTCCCGGACAGAGACGACGCGTGCCCATGAGACGACGCCCGACCACGCCCCGGCTCGCAATCGCGAGCCTGCTCGCGCTGATTCTCACCGCGACGCTGCTCGACACCGCTGCCGTGGCCGCGGAAGCCACTTCCGACCCTGCGCCGTTGACCCTCACCGGGCTGCCGGACGTCGCGGCGGGGACGTCCGTCACGCCTCTCGGTGCGGCGTGGTCCACCCCCATGACACTGACGCTCACGGGGGACACGTCGCACGTCGCCAGCCTCGCGCTCAGCTCCGTGCAGGACGACTCGTCGGAGACCCCGAAGCGGTCGTCGGCGGTGGACGCCGTTCCCCCGTTCGAGCTGGACTGGACGCCGTCGCAGCACCACGACCCCGGCCGGATCGGCCTCGCGGTGGACGCCACCCTCGACGACGGGACCGTGGTGCGGGTCGCCGGCCGCACGCTGATCGGCGCGCCGCGACCGACGATCAGCGTGTGGAACGACTTCGCGTCGTCGGACCGATCCCACATGCTCGTCGGGGAGCAGTCCTTCGTCACCTGGAGCGCGGACCTGCCGCCCGACGCTCACTACCGTTCGGCCGTCGCCCGGCTCGATGGCGAGGTCGTCTACAGGTGGTACCCCTGGGGTGAGGCGTCGCCCCAGTCGTACGGGCCCTCGCGAGGCCAGTCCCCTACTCTCGAACAGGCGCGTTTCGCCCGGGGCAGGCACCAGTGGGACGTCACGGTGACGGACTGGGCGGGGTGGACGACGACGGGCTCGACCACGTTCGTCGTCGAGGATCCGCTCGCCTGGTCACCGCTGGTGATCACCACGCCGTCCGGCACGAGAGTCACACCGTCGTCGTGGGTGCTGTCAGGAACGCGACTCCGGGTACGGACGACCCTGTCGGCCTCACCGGCCTGGTCGGACCCGGCCATCGACACCTGGATGATGTGGAGCACCGAGGGGAACGGCGAGAACCACCTCTCCGGGGTCAACACGTCCGACGAGGCGCGCTACGCGTGCCTCGGTTCCGGCGGACGCACCCCATGTGCGTTCCCCCTCGCAGTGGACCGCTCGTGGGAAGCCGACTGGGCGTGGCAGAGCACCGGGACCGTGTACGCCACTGCCAACGGCTCCAACACCTCGCAGGCGGAGGCCACGGCGACCTATCGCCTCTACCCTGCCACGCAGATCGTCGCCGGTGCGGCGAGCGTGGACGTCGTGGACAAGGGCGGCTCTGCCACGCTGCGCGCTCGGCTGGTGCGACGCCAGCCTGGTACGGCGGACGGCAAGGGCCCGAGCTTCACCGGGGAGAAGCTGGTCCTCGAACGACACCAGGCGGGCACGTCGACGTGGACCAGGGTCGGCACCTATACCACCGGCGGGCGCGACCGGGTGGCCACGGCCACCGTCCGCCCCTCGGCCACGACCGTCTACCGGTGGCGGCATGCCGACCGGGTCGCGGTGGCGGGCCCTGCGGTCTCGCGCACGCGCACGGTCAAGGTGCGCCCGGCTGTCACGGTCAAGGTCGTGACGGCAGCACCGAGCGCGCGAAAGCCGGCGACGTTCCGCATGACGTCGTCGGTGCCGGCGAGGGGCGGCACGCTCAGCCTCCAGCGGAGGTCGGGCACGACGTGGAAGACGGTGGGCACCGCCAAGCAGGACTCCACGGGACGTGCGACCGTCAGTGTCAGGCTCCCGGCGGGGCCGGTCCTGCTGCGAGCCGTCGCCTCCGCGACGATCGTCTCCGTCCGCGCGGTCAGCCCGACCCGTACGGTCACGGTCGCTCGATGAACGTCCCCTGACGGAGGCGGTCAGGGGCGCGCGACCGGCCCGAACCCGGTCCAGCGCAGCTCGGACGGCAGGTGCCCCATGTCGTTGGAGAGGACCAGGGACGAGCCGCGGTCGTCGCGGTACTCGATCGTCGTGAGGGACGCGTTGCCGTACGGCAGCCCCAGCCAGCTCTCCGGCGGGGCGGCGAGCGCGTCGCGCACCAGCCACGCGACCTGGAACGCGTGCGTAACCAGCACCTCGTGCGTCTCGACGTCGGCGGGGCGCGCGAACCGGGCGGTGAGCGCGGCGGCCAGGCGGGCGCCGTCGGCGGCCTCGGCACGGTCCTCGTCGTCGAAGAAGCCCGCCCACGCGGGCGGTATCGGGTCGGGCAGGTATGGCACGTGGTCCACGAGCTCGGGCGCCGCGGCGACGGGGACGCCCGGGAGCTCCGCGCCCAGCACCTCGGCGGAGCGCACCGCGCGCGGCAGGGGCGAGTGCCAGACGGCGTCGACGGGCAGGGCGGCCAGACGGCGGCCGGCGAGCGCGACCTGCCGCTCCCCCTCGTCCGTCAGCTCGCCGAACCGGTCCGCCGCGCCGTGGCGCAGCACGTGCAGGTGTCGGGTCGGCATCCGCCGACCGTAGCGCCCGTGCCCGTGCCGAACAGGCAGTTGACACCGGTATGACGCCCGTCGAGCCGCCATCCCGGCGTCAACTGCCTGTTCGGCGCCCGGGGTCGACGGCATGATGGCGGGCATGACCTCTCCCATCCGCACCACCCGCTCGTCCGTCGCGATCACGAACGGCTACGTCGTCCCCGTGGACGGCCTGCCGATCGACGGCGGCACCGTCCTGATCACCGACGGCGTCATCGAGGCCGTGGGGGTGGACGTCGTCGTCCCCGACGGCGTCCGCACGCTCGACGCGGGCGGCCGGTGGGTGCTGCCCGGCTTCGTGGAGGCGCACGGGCACGTGGGCGTGCACGAGGAGGCGGAGGGCTGGGCCGGCGACGACACCAACGAGATGACGGCGCCGGACGGCGCGCACCTGCGCGCCCTGGACGCGATCAACATCGAGGAGGAGGGCTTCCGCGACGCCCTCGCCGGCGGCGTGACGTCGGTCGTCGTGAAGCCGGGCTCGGGCAACCCGATCGGCGGCCAGACGGTCGCGATCAAGACGTGGGGCGGCCGCACCGTCGACGAGCAGGTGATCAGCGAGTCCGTGTCGGTGAAGTCGGCCCTCGGCGAGAACCCCAAGCGCGTGTACGGCGACCAGAAGAAGGCGCCGTCGACCCGCCTGGGCGTGGCCGCCGTCATCCGGCAGGCGTTCCTCGACGCGCAGCACTACGTGGCGCAGCGCGACGCGGCGGAGGCCAAGGGCGAGCCGTTCGCCCGCGACCTCGGCAAGGAGACGCTGGGGCGGGTGCTCGCCGGCGAGCTCGCCTGGGACCAGCACACGCACCGCGCGGACGACATCGCCACCGCGCTGCGCCTGGCGGACGAGTTCGGCTACCGCCTCGTGGTCAACCACGGCACCGACGGCGCCGCCGTCGCCGACGTGCTCGCCGAGCGCGACGTGCCGGTGATCTTCGGGCCCATGCTCACGTCGCGCTCCAAGGTGGAGCTGCGCCACCGCGACATCGGCAACCTCGCCCGCCTCGCGGACGCCGGGGTGCGCGTCGCCATCACGACCGACCACCCGGTGGTGCCGATCAACTTCCTCGTGCACCAGGCGTCGTTCGCGGTGAAGGAGGGCCTGGACCCGCAGGTCGCGCTCGAGGCGCTCACGGTGAACCCGGCGTCGTTCCTCGGCCTCGACGACCGCGTCGGCGCGCTCACGCCCGGGCTCGACGGCGACGTCGTCGTCTGGTCCGGCGACCCGCTCGACGTCGGCTCGCGCGCGGAGCACGTCTTCGTCACCGGCACCGAGGTCTACACGTGGGATGCCGGCGCCGACGGCGGGCGCGGCGCAGGCCGCGTGCGCGAGCGGTCGGAGCGCTTCGCCCGCTGACCTTCGGGCCGCCCGCGCTCTCGCCGAACAGGCAGTTGACACCCTGATGGGGTCGAATCCGACCCCATCACGGTGTCAGGTGCCTGTTCGGCACAGAGCTGGGGTCAGTGGGTGAAGCCGGTGCGCTGACCCTCGGTGGGCATCGGGCCGGTGAGGGCGTCGAGGTAGGCGACCTCCTCCTCGAGGTCGGCGAGGAACGACGCCGCCAGGTCCCGGCTGAGGCCGCTGCGCACGACGACGCGCTGCACGGTGACGTCGGTGAGGTCGTCGGGCATGGGGTACGCCGGCACGAGCCAGCCGCGCGTGCGCAGCCGGTCGGACAGGTGGTACAGGTTCCAGTTCTCCGTGTGCCCCGCCTTCAGGCGCCACGCGAAGACGGGGATGTCGGAGCCGTCGTTCCACAGCTCGAACGCGGGCAGCCTCCCGACGCCGTCGGCGAGGTACCGCGCGACGTCCGACGACGCGTGCTGCACGGCCTCGTAACCGGACCTCCCGAGCCGCAGGAACATGTAGTACTGGAGCAGCACCTGCGCCCCGGGCCGGGAGAAGTTCAGCGCGAGGGTGGGCATGTCGCCGCCCAGGTAGCTCACCCGGAACACGAGGCTCTCGGGCAGGGCCTCCTCGTCGCGCCACACCACCCAGCCGAGCCCTGGGTACACGAGGCCGTACTTGTGCCCGGACGTGTTGATCGACGCGACCCGGTCCACCTGGAAGTCCCACACCAGGTCGGGCTGCACGAACGGCGCGACCATCGCCCCCGACGCGCCGTCCACGTGGATGGGCACGTCCAGCCCGGTGGCCGCCTGGATCCGGTCGAGCGCGGCGGCGATCTCGGTGACCGGCTCGTACATGCCCGTGTACGTGACGCCGAGGATGGCGACGACGCCGATGGTGTCCTCGTCGACGTACGTCGAAAGGTCGTACCCATCGAGCACGCGGTGCTCCTCGCTGATGGGCACGTAGCGCGGCTCGACCTCGAAGTAGTTGCAGAACTTCTCCCAGCACACCTGCACGGCGCTGGACATCACGAGGTTGGGGGTGCCGACGGGCTTGCCGGCGTCGCGCCGCGCCTGCTGCCAGCGCCGCTTGAGCGCGAGCCCGGCGAGCATGCACGCCTCCGAGGAGCCGATCGTCGAGGTGCCCATCGCGTGGCGTGGGTCGGGGGCGTGCCAGAGGTCCGCGAGCATCCGCCAGCAGCGGTCCTCGACCGCCGCCGTGGCCGGGTACTCGTCCTTGTCGATCATGTTCTTGTCGGCGGCCTCGAGGTAGAGGCGGCTGGCGTGGTCGTCCATCCACGTGCCGACGAAGGTGGCGAGGTTGAGCCGCGCGTTGCCGTCGAGCATGGCCTCGTCGTGGACGATCTGGAACGCCGTCTCCGGCAGCGACTCCCCCGCCGGCAGGCGGTCGCGCGGCACCGAGCGCGTCTCCCCGGGCCGAACGAAGACGGGGTTGAGCTCGACGTCCCCGCTGCGGGGGCGGCGGCGGCCGCTCCCTCGGGTCCTGCTGACCATGGCGGTTCCCCTCGTCGGTGGCGGGTGCGGCACGTTCGAGCGTAGGTCGGGCCCGGCGGGCTCACCCGGGCAGCCCGGGTGAAGTGAGTTAGGCGACACGTGTTGCCTAACTGAGCCTCTCCGGCGTAGCGTCGAGAACGTCGAGAACGTCGAACAGCGGAGGTGACGGGCATGGACAAGCGGGTCGAGCGCACCGCGGAGGCCCTGCGCGCCGCCGTCCTCGAGCTGGCCGCGGAGCAGGACGTCGCCGACCTCACCGCGTCGGCCGTCGCCGCCCGCGCCGGCATCAACCGGGCCACGTTCTACGACCACGCCGCCAATCCCGCGGACCTCCTGGCCCGCGTGCTCGGCGCCGAGCTCGACCGCATCCGCGCCGAGTTCGACGCCGACGTCCGGGAGGTCGCCGGCCACGCCACCCACGACGACGCCGAGCACGTCGTCGCCCGCTACACGGGCGCGCTGCAGGCCCACGTCGAGGCGCACCTGCCCGTCTACGAGCGGGCCCTCGAGGGCGGGCTCAGCGCACCGCTCGCGCGGCTGCTCGCCGACCACGTCGCCGGCACCCTCACCGACCACCTCCGCGCCCACCCCGGCCTCATGCCCCTCGACCCGGGCACCCCCGCCGACCAGGCCGACCGCTACGCCCGCGCGTTCGCGACGTACGTCGGGCTCGGCACCGTCGGTGCCCTCGAGGTCTGGCTCAGCGCTCCCCCGCCCCGCGACCCCGGGTTCTTCCCGCGCGTCGCCCACGACGCCCTGCCCGCCTGGTGGACCACGCCGTCCCCCTGACGTCCCCTCCGTCCCGGGACATTCGTGTCCCAGGCGGGCAGGTGCACCCACTCACCACAGCACGGCAGCAGAACCACGAAGGAGGCCGACATGGCCGTCAGCACAGGAAGCCGCGTCCACAACAAGGTCGCGATCATCACCGGGGGCACCGGCGGGATGGGCGTCACCCACGCCCGCGCGCTGGTCGCGGAGGGCGCCAAGGTCGTCGTCGCCGACCTCGACGACGCGAAGGGCGAGGCCCTCGCCGCCGAGCTCAACGGCGACCGCACGGACGTCGCCCGCTACGTCCACCTCGACGTCACCAGCGAGGACGACTGGGCGAAGGCCGTCGCGTTCACGCTGGAGGAGTTCGGCCGCGTCGACGTGCTCGTCAACAACGCAGGCATCGCGAACGGCGGCCCGATCACCGAGTTCGACACCGACGCCTGGCGCCGGATCATCGACATCAACCTCACCGGCGTGTTCCTGGGGATCCGCGCCGTCTCGCCGATCATGGCGAAGGCGGGCTCCGGGTCCATCATCAACATCTCGTCCGTGGAGGGCATGCGCGGCAGTGCCGGCCTGCACGGGTACGTGGCCTCCAAGTTCGGCGTCCGCGGGCTCACCAAGTCCGTCGCGCTGGACCTCGGCCCGTACGGCGTGCGCGTCAACTCCGTGCACCCCGGGTTCATCTCCACGCCCATGACGGCGTCCCTGAACCCCGACGACCTGCTCATCCCGCTGGGCCGCGCCGCCGACCCGGCGGAGGTGTCGCAGATGATCGTCTTCCTTGCCAGCGACGAGTCCAGTTACTCCACCGGCTCCGAGTTCGTCGTCGACGGCGGCCTCATCGCCGGCGTGCCCTCGAAGAAGGGCCACGGCCAGCTCTGACGGTCACATGCTGTCGGCGATGACGGGGCGCGTGTAGTACGGGAAGGTCTTCACCTTGCCGCTGTCCGGGATCCACACCAGGACGGTGGAGGCCTGCTGCTGGTAGAGCAGCGCCCCGGCGTCGCCGTTGACGGCGTCGAACGGCGGGTTCCAGTGCCAACCCGCGTCGTCGTGCTGGACCTTCTGCGTGTGCCGCTGGTCGATCACCGCGTAGGCGCCGCCGTCGGCCGGGACGACGTGCACGCTCTCGTCGTCGAACAGCTCGGAGTCGAGGGACCACGTCGACGGGGAGTCGTCGTCCGCCATGCCTTCCTCGATGCGGCCCACGTAGAGCTCGCGCAGGGCCTTGACGCCGGCGAGGTCGCCCAGCAGCTTCGACTTCTTGCCGGTGCTGACGTAGGCGTTCATGGCCTTGGCGACCTTCTGAGCCTTCGCGAGCTGGGCTTCCGTGGGGTCGGTGGCCGCCTCTGGGAAGTTCTCGACCTCCGACACCGGCACGGAGATGCCACTGCGCACCTTCCACGGCTGGTCCGCGGCCACCTTGACGACGAGGGAGGCGGTCGTGAACTTCGGTTCCTTCTCCTTCGCCGTGTCGTCCTTCGCGTCCTTCTTCTCGTCGGCCGAGCTGGTCGTCTCACCGTGGACGACGGCCCACATCGGGTAGGAGTCGAACGACGGCGACGAGACCCACTCGCCCGTCGTCGTCAGCCGCTCGACGTCGCCCTTCGCCTTCTTCGCGCCCTCCTCCTTGCTCGCGGCCTGGTTGTACCGGGTCCAGTAGAGGTCGCCCTCGAGCGCGACGCCCGTGTCCGCCGTCGACCAGCGCGACGAGTCGTACTTCGGTGCGGCGGCGGCCTTGATCGCCGCGTTGTTGCGCTTGTCGTAACCGGCCCACAGCGCGTCGACGTCGTCGGCCGTGAGGGCGACCTTCCGCTCCTGCCTGGCGGGCATCTCCGCGGGGAGCGTCGGCACGACGGCGCACGCGCCGAGCGGCAGCACCAGCGCCCCCGCACCGACGACGGCGGCGACTCGGCGGGTCGTGGTGCCCGTCGCGGCCCTCTCCCGCGGCTCCTCGGCGTCGTCGGAGGCCGGCTCCGCGTCCGTCGGGTCGACGACGTCGTCCGCCCCGCCGGACCCGCGGGGGCGACGGCGCCGGAGCAGGAACGACGCCGCGGCCAGGAGCGCACCCGCGCCGGCCACGAGGAGGAGGAACCGGAAGGCGCCCGGCACCGTGAACCCGATCGACGCGGTGACGGGTGCCCCGTCGGGCGAGTAGATCAGGAACTGCGGCGCCAGTCCGTCGACCGGGTACGAGAGCGCCTGCTCCCCGGCGCCGGACACGGAGTCGAACCAGTCGATGCCGCGCGGGTCCGGCATCGCGTCCTCGCCGGGGTCCACCGCCCCCGCCAGGGAGCCGATGTTCACCTGGAAGATCCGGAAGGCGTCATGGTCGGCGACGACGTCCGAGACGTCCACCGGGTGGCCGACGCCGACGAAGACCTCGCCCTTCCTGGCCTCGGCGGTCACCCGGACCGCGAGGTTCTCGACGTCCAGCAGCCCGCGCGCCGTGTACGCCGTGCCGGTGGAGAACGTCGTGTCGCCGGCGACGACGGTGTCGTCCGGCCCCACGACCCATGCCGCGGCCGCGCCGACCACGAGCACCAGGCCCCCGACGACGGCCAGCAGGACCCTTCCGACGACGCGCATGAACTCCCCCTCGACGATTGCCGACGAGGGTAGGCGGCCGTTCGAGGGGCGGACAGGATCGCCCGGATGCTGGGACTTGCGCGGGGCTACAGTCCCTCGAGGAACTCCTCCATGAGGGGCCCGGCGGTGTCCGACCCGCGGTGGCCGTCCTCGACGAAGACGGCCACCGCGAGGTCGTCCACGATCGCCAGCATCCACACGTGCTGCTTCGAGCCGTCGCCGTACTGCGCGGTGCCGGTCTTGGCGCCGACGATGCCGGGCACGTCCTGCAGCATGTCGGCGCTGCCCTCGGTGACGACGCCGTGCATCAGCCGGCGCAGCACCTTCGCCTCGTCCTCGCTGACGCCCGGGGTGGACGGCTTCGCCTCGTCCTTCTTCTCGTCGCCGCGCACCAGCACCGGCTCGACGCGCTGACCGGCGGCGACGCTCGCCGCGACCGTCGCCATGCCGAGCGGCGACGCCTGGATCTTGCCCTGGCCGATCATCGACGCCGCGTGCTCGGTCTCCCCGGCCTCGGCCGGCACCGCGCCGAGGAACGCGCCGATGCCCATCGACTCCGCCGCGACCTTCTCGTCGACCAGGCCCAGGTCGGACGCCGCGGTCGCGAGGTCCGACTGCGCGACCTTGTCGCGCTGGCCGATCATCGCGGTGTTGCACGAGTGCGCGAAGGCGGTGCTCAGCGGCACGTTCCCGGTGGCCGACGACGGGTAGCCGGGCACGTTGCCGAAGGAGCGCCCGTCCACCGTGATCGAGGTGGGGCAGGAGACCTTCGTGTCCGGGGTGATCCCCGCGCGCCCGAAGGCGAGCGCGTCGACCACCTTGAACGTGGATCCCGGCGGGTACTGGCCGAGCGTCGCGGTGGACCAACCCTCGCTGCCCGGCCCGCTCGCCGCGGCGAGCACCGCGCCGTCGGACGGCCGGATGGCGACGATGGCGCTGGCCGGGTCGACGTCGTCGAGGACGTCCTCCGCGTGCTCCTGCATGTCCTGGTCGAGCGTGGTCTTCACCGCCGTGCCGTCCACCGCGTCCACGCGGTACAGCTCGCGCTTGGCGTCCTTGTCCTCGGTGGGCTCGCCGTCGAGGCCGACGTCGCCGTCCGCGCCGCCGGCGGGCACGACGCTCACGACGACGCCGGGGTGCCCCGTGAGCTGGTCGTCGTAGGCCGCCTGCATGCCCGAGAGGCCCACCACGTCGCCGGCCTGGATCGCGCCCTTCGACTTCTCGACCACCTCCTGGGTGGCCTCGCCCACCCGGCCCAGGATCGGCTTGGCGAAGGTGCTGGTGGGGCCCAGCTCCTGCTCGTCCTCGATCGCCCGCACGCCGATGATGTCCAGCGCGTCGTCGACCGTGAAGTCCACGCCCGAGTCCTTCTTGCGGATGGTGATCGCCTCGACGAACGCCTTGTCGCCCGCGGCCTCGACCTTGGCGAAGAACTCGTTCGGCTCGAGCCCCACGAGCTGGGCGAGGTCGCGCGCCGCCGACTCCTGACCGAGCCCCTCGACCGCCGTCTTGTCGACCCCGAGGTGCCAGACCCCGCGGGACGTCACCATCGGCTCGTCGTCGCCGTCCAGGAGGTCGCCGCGGTCGGCGTCGAGCGTGGTGACCTTGAGGCGCTCGCCGGGGGCGAGGTCCGGCACCAGCACGTCCGGGCTCCAGGTGGTGCGCCAGGCCCCCTCGCCCTTGCCGCCCTCCGGCGCCGCGTACACGAGGTGGGCCGTGGTCGAGTACGCCCAGGAGAGGTCGCGGCCCAGCGGCCACGCCCAGTCAAGGGTCACGTCCGCCGTCGTCGCGCCGTCCTTCGTGACCACCTTGCCGACGTCCGCGACCTTCACGGTGTGCTCCCGCTCGCCTGCCGAGTCGACCAGCGGCTCCAGCACCTGCGTGAGCTGGGCCTGGGGGTTCACCGACCCGGGCACCTTCAGCGGCACGTCGGCGACGTCGCCGGCGAGCAGCGCGGTCGCGAGCGCCTGTGCCGCGTCGTCGACCGGGGGGACGTCGGGGCCGGAGCAAGCCACCAGGGGCACGGCCACCACAGGGGCCAGGACGGCTGCGAGGGCGAGGCGGTAGCGGCGCACCTTGGCGAGGTTATCGGCTTCCTGGCAGTCTTGACGGCATGTCCCCCCGTGTCCTGGTAACGGTGCTGCATAGATTCTGTGCGGCCTCCGTCGCCGGGGCCGTGGCGGCCCTCGGGGTCGTCGTGCCGGCGGCCGTCGCGGGCGCCGCGATCCCCGTCCCCCGGCCCGACGACGCGATGGTGCTGACCCGCGCGTGGACCCCCGTGGACGACCCCGCCGACCCGCTGGTGCTGGTGAACAAGTCCCGCCCGATCAGCCCGCGCGGCTGGGCCCCCGACGACCTCGTGAAGCCCGACGTCCCCGCCCTCGGCGGCCACGACCGGATGCGACCGCGGGCGGCGCGCGCCCTGGAGCGCCTGGCCGCCGCGGCGGACGACGCCACGGGCCGGACGCTGGTGCTGGCGTCGGCGTTCCGGTCGATGCCGGACCAGCGGCGCCTGTACGCGCGGTACGTCGCCGGGCACGGCAGCGACGACGCGGACACCTTCTCCGCGCGGCCCGGGTTCTCGGAGCACCAGACGGGGCTGGCCGTCGACGTCGCGCAGCAGGGCACGTCGTACCTGCGCTTCGGTCGCACGGAGACCGGCCGCTGGGTGGCGAGGAACGCGTGGCGGTACGGGTTCGTCGTGCGGTACCCGAAGGGCGCGGCCGACGTCACGGGCTACTCGGCCGAACCGTGGCACCTGCGGTACGTGGGGCCCGCCCTCACGACCCGCATGCACCTGGCCGGCATCACCACCCTCGAGGAGGCGTTCGGCGTCGCGTCGGCGCCCGACTACGGACGCTAGGCGAGGGCGCGGCCGAGCCTCTGCACCGCCTCGGTGAGCACCGCCGACGACGTGGCGAGGTTGATCCGCAGCCACCCCGCGCCGCCCGCGCCGAACCGCACGCCGTCGTCGAGGGCGACGCGGCCGCGCTCCAGCACGAGGCCGGCCGCGCCCGCCGCGGGGACGTCGTCGGGCAGGGCCTCACGGACGTCGAGCCACGCCAGGTAGGTCGCGTCCGCGGGCTGGAGGCGCACGGCGGGGGCGTGCTCGGCGAGCAGCTCGCCCACGAGGGCACGGTTGCGGTGCACGCCGGCGAGGAGCGCGTCGAGCCACGGCCCGCCGTCGCGGTAGGCCGCGGCGTGGGCCAGCACGGCGAGGTGGTTGACGGCGTGCCCGGCCTCCTCGGGGATGCGCCGCAGGTCCGCGGCGGCGTCGGGCCCGGCGAGCAGGGTGGCCGCGCGCAGCCCGGCGAGGTTGAACGCCTTCGACGCCGACTGCACGACGATCGCCCGATCCGAGCCCGCCACGGACAGCAGCGGCACGAACGGCGCGGCGCCGGCCGCGACCCGGTCGAACGTGAACGGCGCGTGGATCTCGTCGGCCAGGACCCGCACGCCGTACCGGTCCGCCAGCGCGAGGACCGCCTCGAGCTCGGCACGCGCGTGCGCCGTGCCGGTGGGGTTGTGCGGGTTGCACAGGAGCAGGACGGCGCGCCGCCCCGACCCCGGCCCGGTGCCGTGGGCGGCCGCGCCCGTAGCGCGCGCGAACGCGTCCTCCAGCGTGCCGAGGTCGAGGCGCAGGTCCGCAGTGAGCGGCGCCTCCAGCACCTGGCGGCCCTCGTTCCCCGGGAAGCCGTAGAACGGCGGGTACACCGGCGGCGTGACGACGACGGCGTCCCCGGGCGACGTGAGCACGCGCAGCGCCTCGACGACGGCCACCATGACGTCCGGCATCGTGCGGCTGGACGCGACGTCGGGCGCCCACCCCCACCGCTCCTGCGCGAACGGCGCGAGCGCCTCCGCGTACGTCGTGCCGATGTCGTACCCCGTGTCGCCGACGTCCAGCGCCGCGCGCACCGCGTCCGCGACGCACGGGGCGACGGGCGTGTCCATCTCCGCGACGAACAGCGGCAGCACGTCCGGCGGGTACACCCGCCACTTCACCGACGTGCGGCGGCGCAGGTCGTCCAGGGTGAGCTGCTCCAACGGGTTGTCGACGGCGGTCGTCGTGGTCTCGTGCGTCACGGCTCCCGGTCTACCAGAGCGGACGAGCCCCGACGTAGCGGGTTCCCCCCCCTCCCGGCGGGGAGAAAGAGGGAACGCTCCCCCCCCGACTTCCACCCGTCCACGCCCCGCCCTTCGTTGTCCTCCACCCTCCCAAAAGGGACCCCCTCCTCCCCACACGAGATTG
>NZ_JBSGUW010000002.1:36126-98005 GCF_053608125.1 Isoptericola sp. NPDC055063
GTTGAACGCCTTCGACGCCGACTGCACGACGATCGCCCGATCCGAGCCCGCCACGGACAGCAGCGGCACGAACGGCGCGGCGCCGGCCGCACGACGGGCGACCACTGCTCCTCGACGAGGGCTGGGCGGTCGTCGTCGGTGCGGCCGGCCCAGCGGCGCGCGTCCTCGATGGTGGCGGCGAGCAGGCCGCGGAGGCGGGCGTCGGTGTCGGGCACGAAGGCCTCGCTGATGCCCTGCACGGCGGTGGACACGACCGACGGCGCGGCGTCGCGCACGAACCGCTTGGGCCGCACGCGCGTGCCCTCGCAGAACCGGTAGGCCCACTCGGCGGTCTTGGGCGACGCGGCGAGGGCGTCGGCGCTCTCCGGGGCGAGGGTGCCCTCGGGGCGCCCGTCCAGCACGTCGAGCATGCGCTCGGCGCCGATGATCGCCACGGCCAGCGTCTGCTGCCGGTCCGCGGGCGCGACGGGCAGCGCCGTCTGGGCCGCCCGCAGCGCGATCTGGACGTCCCAGCGCGGGTCGGAGCTGGTCAGCCCGATCACGGACGGGATGAGCGGCGCGAGCTGCGGCCGGTTCGCGTCGGCGGTCAGGTCGTTGACGGCGCGGGCCAGCATCGCGAGCAGCGGGTGCGTGCACTGGGGATGGTCGCTCCAGCGTTCACCGGCCAGGAACGACGCGAGCTCCATGAAGCACGCACCCTTCTTCGGGTTCCGGTGCTTGCCACGCCCCAGCATCGGCAGCGCGTCGAAAGCGCCTGCTACAGATCCAGCCACGAGTCCACCCCCGTATCGGTCCGGTCCCCCCAGTGTGCGTCCGCTGTGACCCAGGTCGCAACGGATGCCGGGTGAGAACGCGCCCGCAGGTCTCTGAGGTGCCCCGCCGCCGAGGACCGGGCGGTCGCCCGATCCCCGGGCCCGGACCTCAGGACGAGCGTCGTCGGCACCAGATCGAGGGGCCGGCGGGGCCGGCCGGAGAGGGGAACGGCATGGACCAGATGATCGGGTTCGACCGGGCGATCGCGGGGGCACGCGAGCTGCGGCGGGAGCGCCGCGCCCGCCCGCGCCGCGGCACGACCGCCCCGCTGCGGGCGCTGGCCTGCTGGGTGGTCGCCGTCGTGCCGGGGCTGCGCGGCCGGGGCGTGCCAGGACGCGCGGTGCGCCCGCACGGCGCCGCGCTGACCGGGGCCGACGGCGGCGGCGCCCCTACCTCAGACCCGGCGCGGTCGGCGTCGGACGCCGTCTGAGGTACCCCCGGCGCGAAGACCGGGCAGTTGACCGATCCGGCCCCCGGGGCCTCAGGACGACCGTGGGCAGCACGAGATCAGGAGAGCCGGCGGTGGCCGGCACGGAAGGCCGGGAGGACCGGCCGGTGAGGGGATCGAGATGGACCAGATGATCGGTTTCGACCGGGCGATCCAGGCGGAGCTCGAGTACCGGCGGGAGGCGCTCGCCCGCTCCTACCAGCGCGGCACGCCCGCCCCGGTGCGGGCGGTGGGCCGCTGGGCGGCGGACGTCGTGCGGCGGCTGCGCGCCACGCGGGGCGCGGCGCAGCAGCTCGGCGCGACGCTCGACGCGGTCTCGGCACGGACCGACGCGTCGGAGTGGGACCGCGCGGTCACGCGGCGGGCCGAGCAGATCGGGCACGGGCTCGACGCGTTCCGACCGCAGGACGGCGCCGGGCGCCGGGCCGCCTGACCGGGCCGTGCGACGATGACCGGCACGACCCCGGGGACGACGGCGCACGCGGCCGCCGGCGCCGGAAAAGCAGCGGCGGGTGTGGGTGCCCGGTGGGACGATCACCTGGTGCGACGTTCCAGCGAGGTCCCCCTGATCGCCCGTCAGGACGAGGTCACCGCCTTCCGCGGTGCGCTGGAGCGCGCCGCGGAGGGCGAGCCGGGCGTGCTGCTGCTCGGCGGCGACGCCGGCGTGGGCAAGACGCGCCTGGTCACCCACCTCGCGGACCTCGCGCGCGACGCCGGGGCGCGCGTCGTCGTCGCGCACTGCGTGGACCTGGGCGACGTCGGCATCCCCTACCTGCCGTTCACCGAGGCGCTGGGCGAGCTGCGGACGGTCCCGGCCGTGGCCGAGGTGGTCGCCGGGAGGCCCGCGCTGACCCGCCTGCTCGACCCGGCCGGCGGCTCGGGCACCGACCACGCGGAGCGGCTGCAGCTGCTCGACGGCGTCGCGGGCAGCCTCGCGGCCGCCGGGCGCGCGGGGTCCCCGCTGGTCCTGGTCCTCGAGGACCTGCACTGGGCGGACGAGTCCACGCGGGACGTGCTGCGGTTCGTGGTCGCGCGGATGCGCTCGGAGCACCTGCTCGTGGTCGCGACGTACCGCAGCGACGACGTGCACCGCCGTCACCCGCTGCGCCCCGTCATCGCCGAGCTGCACCGCCAGCGCCCCGTGGAGCACGTGGAGCTGGCCCCCTTCACCCCCGACGAGCTGCGCGAGTTCACCACCGCGACCCGCGGGGAGCCCCTCGACGACGCCGAGTTCGACGCGGTGCGCACCCGTTCCGACGGCAACGCGTTCTTCGCGGAGGAGCTGCTCGACGCCGGGCAGCCGTCCGCCGTCCTGCCCTGGTCGCTCGCCGACGTGCTGCACACGCGGCTGCAGCGGCTCGACCCGGCCGTGCAGCAGCTGGTGCGGCTCGCGGCCGTCGCGGGCCGGCAGGTGGACGAGGCGCTGCTGCGCGCCGCCGCGCCCCGCCTGGCCGGCCTCGATGCCCCCGGCGCCGCGGACGCGGCCCTGCGCGAGGCCGTGGCGCAGCAGGTGCTGGGCGTGGAGGGCCAGCAGGTGGCCTTCCGGCACGCCCTCGTCGCCGAGGCGCTCGTGCTCGACCTGCTGCCCGGCGAGCGCACGACGATGCACCGCGCGTACCTCGAGGCGCTGCGCGCCGACCCGTCGCTCGGCTCGGCCGCCAAGCGCGCCCACCACGCGCTGCAGGGGCACGACCTCACCGCCGCGCTCGTCGCGTCGCGCGACGCGGCCCGCCGCGCCGCCGAGCTGCTCGCCCCCGCCGAGGAGCTGCGGCACCTGGAGCAGGTGCTGTCCCTGTGGGAGTCGGTGCCCGACGCCGAGGAGCTGCTCGGCGACGACCGCGTCGCCCTGGCGCTCGAGACCGCCACGGCCGCCAGCTCCGCCGGCCTGGCGATCCGCGCGGAGCAGCTGGCCCGGCGCGCCGTGGAGGGCCTCGCCGACGACCCCGACCGGCAGGCCCGCCTGCGGCACGTGCTGGTGCGCTACGTGCTGGACCTGGAGTCGCTGGACGACGCCCTCGCCCAGTCCACCGCCGCGCTCGACGTGCTGCTCCCGGGCGCCACGGCGGCCGGCGAGACAACGGGTGGCACGGCCGCCGTCCCCGAGGTCTCCGACGCGGGCGCGACGCCGGAGCTCGCGTGGACGCTCGCCGTGCACGCGCGTGTCCTGCTCACGGTGGACCGGGACGACGAGGCCGGGGTCTTCGCCCGCCAGGCCGTCGACGTCGCGCGCCGCGCCGACGCCCCCGACGCGGAGGCCGACGCCCTCACCACGCTCGCCGTGCTGGAGGTCGGCAGCCCGGACACCGCGGCCGACCTCATCGACCGCGCCCGCGAGCGCGCCGTCGTCGCCGGCGACCTGCGCACCGAGATGCGCAGCTGGTACATCCTCGCCACCACACACTTCTACGCGGGGCACCTCGAGGAGGCCGACCGCGTCCTGCAGGCCGCCATCGAGCGCGGCCGCAGCACCGGCGTCATCTGGGGCGTGTACGGGGTGCAGCTGCTCGACCTCGCGCTGCTGATCCCCTACTTCTGCGGCGACCTCACCGACCAGCCGATCCCGGACGGCGCGCCCGCGCCCGCCCTCGTCTACCTGGACACCAACCGCCTCTACGCGGCCACCGCACGCACGGGCGGCGACGCCGTCGCCGCGGCCGAGGCGCTGCGGCCGTCGTGGGAGCTGGACGGGCAGATCGCGCTCGTCGCGGGCGGCACGCTCGCCGACGCGCTGACGTGGGCGGGCCGGTACGACGAGGCCGTCGCGACGGCCGAGGAGGTCGCGGCGCACGTCGGCGCCACCTGGTCCGAGTTCTTCCTGGGCCGCATCTGGCTGTCCGCGCTGGCCCTGGCGGGCCTGGCCGAGGGCGCCGAGGCGGGCCCGCACGACGGCGACGCCGCCCGGGCGCTGCTGGAGCGCGGCGACGAGCTGCTCGCCGTCGCGCAGGAGACGGCGCGGCGCGGGCGCCCGCGCGGCGGCACGCTCGGCCCCGAGGGGCGGGGGTGGCTGCGGCGCGCGGCCGCGGAGCACTCCCGGCTGCGCGCCGCACTCACCGACGCCCCCGCCGACCCGGGGCTCTGGGAGGAGACGGTGAAGGAGTTCGGCTTCGGCTACCGGTACGAGGTGGCCCGGTCGCGCTTCCGTTGGGCGCAGGCGCTGCGCGCCTCCGGCGACGTCCCGGCCGCCGAGGTCGAGGCGGCGGAGGCGCTCGGCGAGGCGCTCGACATGGGCGCGGCGCCGCTGGCCGACGCGATCCACGCCTGGGGACGGCGCGCCCGCGTGCCGCTGCCGGGCGCGCGCCGCACCACGTCGGTCCTCACCGAGCGCGAGGAGGAGGTGCTGACGCTCGTCGCGCAGGGGCTGAGCAACCGGCAGATCGGCGAGCGCCTGTACATCTCGACGAAGACGGTCAGCGTGCACGTGTCCAACCTGCTCGCGAAGCTCGGGGTCTCGGGGCGGGCCGAGGCGGTCGCCGTCGCGCACCGGCGCGGTCTCCTCAGCGTCTGAGTGCCCAGGGTCCATACTGGGCGCGTGCCGGAAGCCCAGGCTGTCGGCTCCCCGCCCGGACCTCCGCCCGGGCCGGTGCCCCGTCCCACGTCGGATCGCGTGCCCGGGCCGCCGGCCGGTCCGACCGTCGGCGAGCCGCTCGCAGACGAGGTGTTCGACCGCATCGCGCGGCTCGTGCACCGTCAGCTCGGCGTGCCCGCCGCCGCCGTCGTCATGCTGACCGACGACGGGGACGTCAGGACGCTGCCCGGCGCCGTCGGCTTCCCCGAGGCCGCGCAGCGCAGCCGCCGCATCGAGCTGCCCCGCCCCCTGACGACGATCGTCGCGCAGACCCGCACGCCGCTGGTGGTGCGCGACGCCGACGACGACCCGCGGGTGGACGGCCGGCACACCATCGGCGAGCTCGTCCTCGCCGCGTACGCCGGGTACCCGATCGAGGACGCGCGCGGGCACGTCGTCGGGGCGCTGTGGGCGGTGTCGTCGGAGCCGCGCACCTGGACGGAGACGGACCTCGCGACGCTGGCCGACCTGTCCGCGGCCGCGTCCGGCGAGCTGCGGCTGCGCGCGGAGCGCGAGCGCGCCCGCCTGGCCGAGCAGGTCGCGTTCCGTGCGCACCGCCGCTCCCGGTTCCTGCTGGGGCTGTCGGAGCGGTTCGCGCGCGTCACGACGCTGGACGAGGTCGAGGACGCCATCGCGCACGTCATCGGCACCGGGACGGGCGCCCGCTGGGTGTCGCTCGCGCTGGTGGACGCGGACCGCCGGCACCTGTCGTTCTTCACCGTCGGGCACCACCACCCCGGCGAGCCCGCGCTGCGCAGCACCCGCCTGGACGCACCGCGGCCCGACACGCACGTGGTGCGCAGCCGCACCGCGCTGCGGTTCCGCGACCACGCGGAGATGGTGGCGGGCTACCCAGAGATGATGCCGGTGGGCTCCGTCTCGGAGGGCGCGCGATCGTTCCTGCCCGTGATGTCGAACGGGATGGTCGTGGGCGTCATCGCCTGCGTGTGGGACCAGGCGCGCGAGCACGACGCCGAGACCGCGGCCCTCGAGTCGACCATCAGCCGGTACGTCGCCCTCGCGCTGGAGCGGGTGGCGCTGCTGGAGGCGCGGCGGCGGGTCGCGACCACGCTGCAGGAGTCGATGCTCACCGCGCCGCCCGCGGTGGCCCACCTCGACATCGCGACCACCTACTCCCCCGCTGCCCGCACCGACCAGGTGGGCGGCGACTGGTACGACGCCGTCGTGCGTGACGACGGCACCGCGATCGTGATGATCGGCGACGTCGCGGGCCACGACGTGCACGCCGCTGCGCAGATGGGCCAGCTGCGCTCCATGCTGCGGGCGCTCGCGTGGAGCCACGACGAGTCGCCGGCCGGGCTGCTCACCCGCCTCGACAAGGCCAACGCGCGCCTCGGCCCCCGCGCGATGGCGACCGCCGTCGTCGCGCGGCTGGACCGCGACCCGGCGCCGGGTCCCGAGGACCGGCCAGAGGGCGCCGAGCCGCCCGAGCGCGCCTACACCCTCACGTGGTCGGTGGCGGGCCACCCGCCGCCGATGGTGCTGCGCCGCGACGGCCGCGTGGAGCGGCTGGACGAGACGCCCGACCTGCTGCTCGGCGTCGTCCCGTCCACGGCCCGCGTCGACCGCACCGCCCGCCTGCTGCCCGGCGACACCCTCGTCCTCTACACGGACGGTCTCGTCGAGCGCCGCGGCGTCCCCAGCGACCAGCGCCTGTCGGACCTGGAGGGCGTGCTGCGGGGCTCCTACGGCGAGGCGACGTCCGCCGTGCCCCGGGCGCTCGTGCGCGGGCTCGTCGGGGACGCGCAGCGCGACGACGTCGCCGTGCTCGCGGTGCGCGTGCGCGTCCCCGCGCCGTCCGGGCCCCCGTCGTCGGCCGGGCCCGCGAAGGCGGAGCGGCGCGTCGCGGACGACGACCTGAGCGACCTCGGGCCCGCGCGTCGCTGGGTGGACGACGTGCTCGAGTCGTGCGACGTGTCCGACGAGCTGCGCCGTACGGCGATGCTGCTGACCAGCGAGGTGCTGACCAACGCGCTGGAGCACGGCGAGGGGCCCATCACCGCGACCGTCGAGGTGGACGGGCGGCGCCTGCGCGTGGGGGTCCGCGACGGCAGCACGGCCGAGCCGGAGCTGCAGTCCCCGCAGCCGCAGGACCTGTCCGGCCGCGGCGTGCTGTTCCTGGACCGACTCGCGTCGCGGTGGGGCGTGGAGCGGCACGACGGCTCCGACGCCGTGGGCCGGCACTCCGGCGTCGTCGAGGGCAAGACCGTGTGGTTCGAGATCGACCGCGCGGCCCGCCCGCTCACCGGCACCATCTCGCGGGTGCGGCCCCCGACGCCCGCCACCGGCACGGTCCCCCTGGTCGAGCGCGTGCTCCGCGACGACCGGCGCTGAGCGCGGCCTCCTCGCGCCGTCGCACCGTTCGTCGCCCCGGGCGACGCCCGCACGGGTGTCGGCGGTCCGTCGTACGGTGTGAGGCGTGACACACACCGCCCAGCGCAGCGCGCCCGCGCCGTCGACCACGGCTCCGGGCGACGGCACCTCCGACGACGTCGGCGCCCTCCTCGAGCAGTACCGCCGCGAGCTCACCGGCTACTGCTACCGCATGCTCGGCGGCGCGTTCGAGGCCGACGACGCGGTGCAGGAGACGCTGCTGCGCGCCTGGCGGTCGTACGACCGGTTCGAGGGCCGCTCGTCGCTGCGCTCGTGGCTGTACCGCATCGCGACCAACGTGTGCTTCGACCACCTCGGGTCGTCGAAGCGGCGCGAGCGTCCCATGGGGCTCGGCGGCCCGCAGCCCGCGGAGGAGCAGTACTTCGGCGACGTGCTCGCCGAGGACCGGTGGCTCGAGCCCGTGCCCGACGACGCCGTCCTGCCGCGCGAGGGCGACCCGGCGGACGTCGCCGTCGGGCGCGAGTCGATCCGCCTCGCGTTCGTCGCCGCCCTGCAGCACCTGCCGCCGCGGCAGCGCGCGGTGCTCGTGCTGCGCGAGGTGCTGCGCTGGTCGGCCGCGGAGGTCGCCGAGCTCCTCGACACCACGGTCGCGTCCGTGAACAGCGCGCTGCAGCGGGCCCGCGCCACCCTCGGCAGCAAGGGACTGCGACGCCCCGGCGACGCCGCCGACGCGGAGGCCGCCGCGGGCGCGGAGGCCCGGTGGGACCAGATCGACCAGGACCTGCTGGAGAAGTACCTGGACGCCTTCGAGCGCTACGACATGGAGGCCCTCGTCGCCCTCCTGCACGACGACGCCGTCCTCAACATGCCGCCGTACACGATGTGGGTGCACGGCAGCGGCGAGGTGATCCGCTGGATGACGGGGCCGGGCGCCGGCTGCCGCGGCTCGCGGTGCCTGCCCGTGCAGGCGAACGGCTCCATGGCATATGCGCAGTACCGGCAGGACCCGGCGGGCGGTTGGTCGCCGTGGGGGCTCGCCGTCCTCGAGGACGACGGCAGCGGGCGGATCACCGGCATCACCACGTTCCTCGACACCGCCACCTGGTTCCCCCGCTTCGGCCTGCCGGACCGACTGCCCGCGCTGTGACCTGCGTCGCGGGCCGCGATCCGCCGCGCCCCGCGACCTCCCCTGGGCTACGTTTTCCCGCATGACCACGGACGCCCCGCAGCCCGAGGGCGACGACGAGGTCGACGACTCCGTCCGCCCGGTGCAGCACGACAGCCGCAACCCGCCGCGGTGGCTGCCGAAGGCGCTGGCGATGGTCGTCGTGGCGGTGTTCGTCGCCACCTTCCTGTCGTACGCGTTCGGCCAGCTCGGCGGGCTGGCCGTCAACGTCCTCATCTCGTTCTTCGTCGCGCTCGCCCTGGAGCCGATCGTCGTGTGGCTGGTACGCCACGGCTGGCGGCGCGGCGCGGCGGCGGGCGCCTCCCTGGGCGGGGCGATCGTCGTCGTCGCGGGCGTGCTGGCCCTGTTCGGCAACCTGTTCGTGCAGCAGCTGATCCAGCTCGTCTCCTCGCTGCCCGACCTCTACGCCAGCATCCAGAGCGGCATCGAGGCGCGCTGGGACGTCACCGTCCCCGACTCCGACGACCTCGTCGCGCAGGCCATCGACCAGTGGGGCCAGGACGTCGCCACGGGCGCCCTCAGCATCGGCGCGTCCATCGTGGGTGTCCTGTTCGCGATCACCACGATCCTGCTCATCACCTACTACCTGATGGCGGCAGGGCCGAAGTTCCGGGCCGCAGTCTGCTCGTGGCTGCGCCCCGACCGGCAGCAGGAGGTGCTGACCCTGTGGGAGATCACGCAGGTGAAGGTCTCCGACTTCATCAGCTCCCGCGTCGTGCTCGCCGCCCTGTCGAGCGTCTTCACGTTCGTGTTCCTGCTGATCGTGCACACGCCGTACGCGCTGCCCCTGGCCGTGTTCACGGGCGTGGTGTCGCAGTTCGTGCCCACCATCGGCACGTACATCGGCGGCGCGCTGCCGGTGGCGGTCGCGCTCGCCGCGCAGGGCCTGCCGCAGGCGGTCGCCGTCCTCGTCTTCATCATCGCGTACCAGCAGGTGGAGAACCTGATCTTCTCCCCGAAGGTCAGCGCCCGGGCGCTCGAGATGAACCCCGCCGTGTCGTTCGTCGGCGTCCTCGGCTTCGGCGCCGTGTTCGGCGCGCTCGGCGCCTTCCTCGCCCTGCCGATCCTCGCGACCGTGCAGGCCCTCGGGAACACCTACCTGCAACGGCACGAGCTGGTCGAGTCGAGCCTGCTGCACGACCCCGACAAGGATCCCGCCCGGAGCGCCGGCCCCTGGTCGTCGCGCCGCAAGCGCAACCTCGAGGCCGGCGAGCGCGCCGCGCGCGAGGCCGAGGCGCGCCGCCGCGACGGCGCGGAGGAGTGACGATGACCCTCGCCGGCGGGATCGCCCTCGTCGTGGCGTTCGGGGTGGCGGGCCAGGTGAGCGCCCGCGCGCTCCGCGTGCCGTCCATCCTCGTGCTGCTCGGGCTCGGGCTCCTGGTCGGGCCGATCCTGGGCTGGCTCGACCCCGACGCCGTCTTCGGCGACTCCCTCTTCCCCCTCGTCTCGATGGCCGTCGGCCTGCTGCTGTTCGAGGAGTCGCTCAAGCTGGACTTCACGCGCCTGCGCGGCGGCGCCCGGCGCCCCGTCCTCGGGCTGGTGACCACCGGCGCGCTCCTGACCTGCGTCGGCGCGACGGCGATCGCGTACCTCTTCCTCGACGTGACCTGGGGCCGGGCCGCCGTCATCGGCGCGATCCTCATCGTGTCCGGCCCCACCGTCGTCGGGCCGCTGCTCGCGATGATCCGCCCGCGCCAGCCCGTGGAGTCGGTGCTCGCCTTCGAGGGCATCTTCATCGACCCGATCGGCGCCACGGTCGCGCTCGCCGTCGCGAACGTCGTGCTGCACGCCGAGCCCGTCAGTCTGCTGGCCACGGCGTCGTGGGGCCTGTTCGTCGGGGTGGTCGCCGCGGCCCTGTTCGTGGTCCTCATCCGGTTCGGGCGGGTGCCGAAGGAGACCGAGGTGGTGCTCGCGTTCGCCTTCGCCCTGGGCGCGTACGCGATCGCCGAGGGCGTGCACGACGAGGCGGGGCTGTTCGCCACCACCGCTCTCGGCGCCGCGCTCGCCAACCAGCGGGTGGCGCGCATCGAGCCCCTGCACGAGTTCGGCACCCACATCGGCCTGCTGCTCATCGGATCCCTGTTCATCGTGCTGTCCGCGCGCATCGACCTCGACGCGCTGCTGCGGTACTCGCTGCCGACGGCGGGGATCGTCGCGCTGCTCGTGCTGGTGCTGCGCCCGCTGGTCTCGATCGTCTCCACGTGGGGCACCGACCTGCGCTGGTCGGACCGCGCGATGATCGGCTGGATGGCGCCGCGCGGCATCGTCGCCGCGTCCACGGCGTCCGTCTTCTCCCTCAGCTTCGAGGACGCGGGCGACCCGTTCCCGCAGCTCGTGCCCGTGATCTTCGGCGTCGTGCTGCTCACCGCGATCGTCTACGGGTTCACCGGCACGCCCGTCGCCAAGCTCCTGGGCGTGCGTGCGACGGAGCCCGAGCACCTGGACACCGACGGCGTGCCCGTGGTGGACCCGAAGGTCTGACGGGGGGCGGCTGCCTACGATGACGGCATGACCCGTCCGGTGCTCGTGGGCGTCCCGCACGACCGGCACCCCGGTGTGCTCCGCCGCGCGGCAGACCTGGCGGAGGCGCTCGGGGCGGAGCTGGTGTGCGTGGCGGTCGACGAGAGCGCCGTGCGCGAGCCGTCCGGCGACGTCGTCCCCGTGGACCCCGACGCCGGCGCGGAGCTCGCCGACCCGACCGACCTGCGCGACGCCGTCGCCGCCGCCCTGGACGGCAGCGCCGTGCGGTGGAGCCTCGAGGTCACCGGCGGGGACCCGGCCGCCGAGCTCGCCCGCCTCGCCGCGGAGCACGACGCCGTCCTCGTCGTCGTCGGGGCGCGCCGCCCCGGGGTGCGCGGCTGGGCCACGCACCTCGTGGGCGGCACCGTCGCCGGCCACCTCATCCACGACCAGACCCGGCCGGTCGTGGTCCTGCCCGACACGCACGCGGGCGACGCCTCGTGACGGCGGGCCGCCCGCCCGCCCGCGTGCGGCCCGCCCACCGGCGGCCGGCCCTGGTCGCACTGGTCGCCGTCGGGGGCGCCGTCGGCACCGCCGCCCGCTACGGCCTCGCGCAGGCGTGGCCCGTGGTCGACGGCTGGCCCGTCGCGACGCTCACCGCCAACGTGCTCGGCGCCTTCGTGCTGGGCTGGCTGCTGGAGGCGCTCGCCGCCCGCGGGCCCGAGACCCCCGTCGTGCAGCGGGTGCGGCTGGCCGTCGGCACGGGCGTCCTGGGCGGGTTCACGACGTTCTCGTCCCTGGCGCTGGAGACGGAGCGGCTGCTCACCGGCGGTGCCGTGGTGCAGGGCCTGGCGTACGCGGGCGGCACGCTCCTGCTCGGGTACCTCGCCTGCCTCGCCGGGGTGCTGCTGGGCTCGCGCCGGAGGGCACGATGACCCGGGGCGCCATGACGGGGGCGGGACGATGAGCGCGGCGGTCGCGCTGCTGGTCGTGGCCCTCGCCGGCGGGCTCGGTGCCGCAGCCCGGTTCGTCGTCGACGGCGCCGTGCGCGCCCGGACGCCCGGCGCCGCGTTCCCGTGGGCGACGGTGGTGGTGAACGTCTCCGGCTCGCTGGTCATCGGCCTCGTCACGGGCGTGCTGCTGGGTGCGGGCGACCCGGACCGCCTGGAGCCGTGGCGGCTCGCCGTCGCGACCGGTTTCTGCGGCGGCTACACCACGTTCTCGACGGCGATGGTCGAGACCGTGCGCCTCGCCCGGTCCGGACGCGCGCGCCTCGCCGTCGCCAACGCCCTCGGCACGATGGCGCTCACCCTCGCCGCCGTCGCGCTGGGCATCGCGCTCGGCGTCCTGGCCGGGCGCAGCCTCTGAGCCGTTCCAGCCGCCGACTCCCACCGTCGCGTCGACTCGGAACGACGATCGAGGTGTGTCACCTGAAATACTCTCGGTGATACACTTGAGCGATGCCCACGATCCACGAACGCATCCAGGTGACCCGGGACAAGCGGGTGGAGCAGATCCTTGCCCTCGGACTGCGCCGGTTTCCCGGCGAGCGACCCGGCCGTGTCCTGGTGGACCTCGCCGGCGAGCGCGCCGACCAGCTCGCGCGGAGCGGCGACTACCCGCTCGACACCGTTCCCGTGTTCCGTTCCGCCACGCGCGGCGTCGTGACCCGCGAGATGGTCGCCGAGGCGCTGGACGACGATGAGTGAGCGGGTCGCGATCGCCGACGCCAACGTGTTGGTCGCAGTCGTCCTGGAGGACCACGTCGACCATGCGGCGGCCCGTACCTGGTTGTCCCAGGTGGCACGTTTCGCCACGACCCCGATGACCGAGGTCGCGCTGGTGCGACTCCTGCTCAATCCGGCGATCACCGTCGACACCGACGGCCGGCCGCTCTCGATCGGCGTCGCCGTCGATGCGCTCCGGGCCATCAAGGCCCTGCCGAACGCCGAGTTCGTCGCTGATGCGACGTCGATCGCCGACGCCCGGGCCGTGACACAGCACATCACCGGACATCGGCAGGTGACCGATACGCACCTGCTCAATCTCGCCATCGCCCACGGCGGGGTGCTGGCGACCTTCGACGCCAAGATCCACGGCTCGCTCAAGCCCCGCGACCGCAAGCACGTCCACCTGATCGGTCCCGACGAGCAGTGACAGGCATGCGCTCCCGTTAGGTTGGGCGCATGGCGTCCTCCGTCTCGAAGTTGCTCCTCCTCGACACTGCCAGCCTGTACTTCCGCGCCTTCTACGGCCTGCCCGACTCGCTGCGCTCCCCGGACGGCAAGCCCGTCAACGCGGTGCGCGGCCTGCTGGACATGATCGCGTTCCTCGTCACGGAGCACGGGCCCGGCCGGCTCGTGGCGTGCTGGGACGAGGACTGGCGGCCGGCGTTCCGGGTCGAGGCGATCGGCTCGTACAAGGAGCACCGCGTCGCCACCGTCACCCCGGCGGGCGAGCCGGACGTCGAGGAGGTCCCCGACCTGCTCACCCCGCAGGTGCCCGTCATCGTCGACGTCCTCGCCGCCCTCGGCATCGCCCGCGTGGGCGCGGCGGGCTACGAGGCGGACGACGTCATCGGCACCCTCGTGACCCGTGAGGTGGCGCGCAGCGCGGCCACCGCCCTGCCCGTGGCGGGCGCCGTCGGCATCGTGATGCCGGCGAGCGTCGACATCGTGACCGGCGACCGCGACCTGTTCCAGCTCGTCGACGACGCCGCCGGCGTCCGCGTGCTGTACCCGGCGCGCGGCGTGCGCGACCCCGACGTCGTCGACCAGGCGAAGCTCGCGGAGAAGTACGGCGTGCAGAGCGGCCAGGCGTACGCCGACATGGCGACGCTGCGCGGCGACCCGTCGGACGGCCTGCCCGGCGTGCCCGGCATCGGCGAGAAGACGGCCGCCAAGCTGCTCGCCGCCTTCGGCGACCTGGCCGGGCTGCGCGCGGCCGCCGAGCACGGCGCGAAGGGCCTCACGCCCACCCAGCGGCAGAAGCTCCTCGACGCTGCGCCCTACCTCGACGTCGCGCCCACCGTGGTCCAGGTGGCGCATGACGCGCCCGTCGACGAGGTCGACGACGCCCTGCCGCGCGCGCCGAAGGACCCCGAGGCGCTGGACGCCCTCGCCGAGCGCTGGGGCATCCGCTCCAGCGTGGACCGCGTGCTCGCCGCGCTCGCCGCCCGTCCCTGACGCTGCGCCCTGAGACCGCACCCTGATGTTGTGAGCGGGCGTTTGGCCCCTGTTTCGACGTGAGACGGGGCCAAGAGCCCGCTCACAGCATCGGGGTCAGGGCTGGAAGACGCAGAACTCGTTGCCCTCGGGGTCGGCCATGACGGTCCAGCGGATCTCGCCGTCCTCGGGGCGCAGCACGCGCGCACCGCGGGCGACGAGGTCGTCGAGGGTGACGCCGTCGTCCAGGGTGACGTCCCAGTGCCAGCGGTTCTTGACCGTCTTCGGCTCGGGCACGGGGACGAAGTCGAACGACTCGAACGGGACCCCGGCGCCCTCGTCCAGGTAGGCGTAGCCCATGTCGTCGTCCTGGGTCAGCACCCCGCCGAGCAGGCCGTGCCAGAAGTCCGCGACCAGCCGGTAGTCCGCGCAGTCGACGACGATGTCCTTGAGCCGGTAGGGCGGCACCTCGTCGTCCGTGAAGACGCAGAACTCACCGCCCTCGGGGTCGGCCAAAGTCGTGTAGTGGTACTGGCCGGGCGCGGTCAGCCGCGGCAGGTCGGGGAACTCGTCGAGCGACAGCGCCCGCACGTCGGGGTGCGCACGATGCTTGACGGTCTTCGCCTCGGGCACGGTGTTGACCCAGACGGTCCGCTCCGCCACGGCCTCGGGGCCCGGGTCGCGCAGCACGACGTCTCCGTCGTCCAGCGCCTCCACCCGCAGCCCCAGCGTGCGGGCCCAGAACTCCCCCTGCACCCGCGCATCCACCGCGTCGACGCACAGGTCCTTGAACGTCACCAGACTCATGTCCGCACACCCTAGGCCAGGCCACGGGCCCTCAACACGCCTTCCGCAGCGCAACGACGCGGTGCGAGCGGAGGCCGACGTCGGGGTGTCTGTGTCGCGAGGCTGGGCGCGCTGACGAGAAAGGTCGTGGGCGGGGTTCTCTTGTCGCGAGGCTGGTCGGGCCTGGCGGGAGCCGCGAGGAACGAGCGGCGGATGGCGCGCCTCGCGACAAGAGAACCCCGCCCACGACCGGCCGCACCACACGGTGCGGCCGGAAGCAGCGACGAAGGTCAGCCCGTGTTCTGGAGACCCGCGGACACTCCGTTCACGGTGAGCAGCAGCAGGTGCTGCCAGCGGTCCTTGTGGCCGCCGTCCACCCACTCGCCGTCCTCCACCGTGAGCCCCTCGCTGTCGCCCTTGCTGCGCAGGGCGCGCAGGGCGCGGACCTGGAGCAGGGAGAGGGCGTCGACGTACGGGGAGCGCAGCTGGACGGCGCGGCCGAGGACGCGGCGGTTGGCCAGCGGCCACTCGTTGCCGGTGACGCGCAGCACCCACTCGCGGGTGAGGCGGAGCTCGTCGAGGACGAGCTGCGCGAGGTCGTCGCGGTCGCCGAGCGCGAGGTACTGCGCGGCGATGTCCTCCTGCGTCTTGGCGAGGCCCATCTCGACGGTGTCGAGCAGCGTGGTGAACAGGGGCCACTCGCGGTAGGCGGCCTGCAGCTCCTCGAGGCCGCCCGGCTGCTCGCCGGCCGACCGCAGCGCGGTGCCCAGGCCGAACCAGCCGGCGAGGTTGATGCGCGCCTGCGACCAGGAGAACACCCACGGGATGGCGCGCAGGTCGTCGAGGGAGTTGACGGAGAGGCCGCGCTTGGCGGGGCGGGAGCCGATCGGCAGCAGGCCGACCTCCTCCAGCGGCGTGACCTGCGCGAACCACTGCGGGAAGCCCTCGGACTTCACGAGGCCGTGGAAGGCAGCGCGCGACGTCTCGTCGAGGGCGGACGCGAGGGGCGCGAACCGCTCGCGGGCCTCGGCGTTGCGCTTCTCCACCGTCGGCGCGGACGCGAGCAGCGTCGCCGCGGCGACCTGCTCGATGTGGCGGGCGGCGATCGTCGGGTCGCCGTAGCGGGCGAGGATGACCTCGCCCTGCTCGGTGAGCTTGAACCGGCCGTCGACGGAGTGCGGCGGCTGCGCGAGGACGGCCCGGTTGGCCGGGCCGCCGCCGCGGCCGAGGGACCCGCCGCGGCCGTGGAACTGGGTGAGCGTGATGTCGTGGCGCTGCGCCCAGTCGGCGATCCGCGACTGCGCCTTGTGCAGGGCGAGGGTCGCGGCGACCGGGCCGACGTCCTTGGACGAGTCGGAGTAGCCGAGCATGACCTCGACGCGGCGGCCGTTCTCCGCGAGGCGACGCTGCACCTCGGGGAACTCCAGCATCGCCTCGAGGATGTCGACCGAGTTCTCCAGGTCGTCGAAGGTCTCGAACAGGGGGACGGCGTCGACGACCGGCGCGTCGTCGGAGCCCTCGAAGGCGAGCGCGGCGAGCCGGTAGACGGCGGCCAGGTGCTCGGGCGCCTGCGTGAAGGACACGATGTAGCGGCGGGCGGCGCGGATGCCGAACCGCTTCTGCACGGCGCCGAGTGCGCGGTAGGTGTCGAGCACCTCGACGGTGCGCTCGGAGAGGTCGCCGTGGATGCCCTTCTCGTCGATCTCGGCGAGGGCGGCGGCGTGCACCTGCGAGTGCTGGCGCACCTCGAGCTCGGCGAGGTGGAACCCGAAGGTCTGCACCTGCCACACGAGCTTCTGCAGGTCGCCGTACGCGGCACGGGGCGCACCGGCCTCGACGAGGGAGCGCTGCACCACCTCGAGGTCGGCGACCAGCTCCTCCGGGTTCCGGTACGCGAGGTCGGCGTCGCGGCGGCGGGTCGCGGCGACGCGGCCGGCGACGGCGAGCACGGCGGCCCGGTGCGGCTCGTTGGGCGAGTCGGCGGCGGCGCGCGTGACGAGCTCGTCGGAGAGCTGGCGCATCCGCTGCCAGAGGGCCTTGAGCTCGGCGGACGCCGGGGTGCCGTCCTCGTCGAGCGTGAGCTTGCGCCCGGTCTCGACGGTGGCCTTCTCGAGGGCGCCGAGCGCGTGCTCGGCGGCGAGGGTCGCGGCCTGGCGGGTGACCTCAGCGGTGACGTTCGGGTTGCCGTCGCGGTCGCCGCCGATCCAGGAGCCGAGGTGGACGAACGGACGGGCGACGGGCGGGACGCTGCCCGCCTCGCCGTCGAGCAGCCAGTCGTCCAGACGCCGGTACACCTCGGGGAAGGTGGTGAACATGGTGGCGTCGAAGACGCCCATGGCGGTCTTCACCTCGTCGAGCACCGACGGCTTGTGCGCGCGGATCGGCGAGGTGCGCCACATGGTGTCGATCTCGGCGAGCAGGCGGCGCTCGTTCTCGGCGAGCGTGGTGCCGCCGGGGCGCATGGTGTCGCGGTCGGCGATGAGGCCGGAGATGCGGCGCACGGCGCCGGAGACGGCGCGGCGGCGGGCCTCGGTGGGGTGCGCGGTGAGGACGGGGCGGAACTCGATCTCGCCCAGGCGGCGCAGCGCCTCGTCCCGGCCCACCTCCTCCGCGAGCTGCGTGAAGGCCTGCGGCAGGGAGTCCTCGATGACGACGTTCCCCGCGGCGTCGGACTCGCGGGCCCGCAGCACGCGGACGCGGTGGAACTCCTCCGCGAGGTTCGCCAGGTGGAAGTAGCAGGTGAAGGCACGCGCCACCTGCTCGGCGCGCTCCGGCGTGAAGCCGGCCACGACGTCGGCGGCCTCGGCCAGCGTCGCGCCGCCGTCGTCCGCCCCGTAGGCGCGGATGGTCAGGCCGCGGAGGCGCTCGACGTCGTCGAGCAGGTCCTGCCCGCCCGCCTCCTTGAGCACGGTGCCGAGCAGCCCGCCGAGGAGGCGGATGTCGTCGCGCAGAGGGTCGGGCATCTCGTGGCGTGCCACCACACGTTCGATCGAGCCGGTGGATCCCAGGTTCTCGCTCACGGGACCAGAGCGTAAGCCGTCTCGCCGTCCGGTCGCCGAGCCGTCCGGCTGGTGACCCTGCGCCGCGGCCCGCGACGTGGCCCCCCGTGTGACTCAGCCCACCCAGGACGGGTCGGCGAACAGCTCCTGGAGCTCGCTGACCAGGCGCGCCGTGTGGAAGCCGTCGGCCGCCGCGTGGTGGATCTGCACGGCGAGCGGCAGCAGCACCCGGCCCTCCCGCTCGACATAGCGACCGAGGGTGACGATCGGCGCCAGGTGGTCCCAGGCGTCGCGGATGTTCAGCGTGAACCCGGTGAACGACGCCCACGGCAGGCTGGACACGTCGAAGCTGTTCGGCGGCGGCGCGCCCTGCGGGAAGAGGTCGGCGGCCCGGGAGTGCTCGGTCAGGAGCGTCGCCGCGGTGTCGTGGAACGTGCCGAAGTCGGCGTCGTACGGCGCCCACACGCACGCGAACGTCTCGCGGGTGGCGTTGAACACGGTGAACGCCGGGTGCACGGTCGGCCAGACGGCGGGCGCGCCGTCGGCGTCGAGGCACATCCGGAACTCGTCGTGCCGGTTCACGACCGTCGCCAGCGCCCACACCTGCGCGACGTACGTCTTGCGCGACGACGCCCGCAGCGCCGCGGCGAACGCCGTGACGTCCAGGTCCACCGTCATCGCGTACGTGCACGGCGACGCCCGGTAGTGCTCGAAGTGCTGGCGGCGCGGCCACGTCGCCAAGTCGACGGGGACGGCCTCGACGGGCGCGGGGGTGGTCATGCGGCCATGCTCGCAGCCGTGCGACGCCGGACGGCAGGCCTTTTCGCGTCCCCTCCCCTCGCAGGCGTTCGCTACGGTTCCGGGGTGAGCGGCTACGACGGCGAGGACTTCTACTGCGACGTCGCCATCCCGCGGCGCGAACCGCTCGACGTCGTCTTCGAGGACGACGACGTCCTCGCGTACCACCACACCCGGCCGTTCTGGCCCGTACACGTGGTGGTCGTCCCGAAGCGGCACGTCGATTCCCTCCTCACCCTCGACGACCCCGCCCTGGCGCAGCACCTCCTGCGCGTGGTGCAGCGCACGGCGGAGGGCGTGCTGTCGGAGCACGGTGCGGCGAGCGTCATGACCAACCTCGGCGCCTACCAGGACTCCCGGCACCTGCACGTGCACGTGCGGTCCGGCGCGCCGCTCGCACGCACCCCCTGACCCTCCGCCTCGTCAGGACGACCCGACATCGGCGACGGATGGCGCCGCCGTCGACCCCCGCACGACGAGCGTGGTGGCGAGCTCCTCCCGCGGCGCGTCGCCTCCGGGCCCACCAGGCCCCTCGTCGCCCAGGCGCAGCAGCATCCGCAGCGCCGCCGCGCCCATCTGCGCGATGGGCTGCCGCACGGAGGTCAGGCCCGGCTGCGTCCACTCGCTCTCGGGCAGGTCGTCGAAGCCGACGACGCTCACGTCCTCGGGCACCCGGAGCCCGGCGGCCGCCGCGGCGTCGTAGAGCCCCAGCGCCATCCGGTCGGAGCACGCGAAGACCGCCGTCGGACGGTCCGGGCCGGCCAGCAGGTCCGCGGCCACGGCGGCGGCACCCGCCCGCGACCAGTCGCCATGCTCGACCGTGGGCCCGGGGTCGATGCCGGCCTCGGCCGTGGCCGAGCGGAACCCGTCGACCCGCGCCTGGCTGTAGAGGTGGGTGCGCCGCCCCGCGAGGACGGCGAGCCGGCGGTGCCCGAGGCCGAGGAGGTGCTCGGCGGCGGCGCGGCCGCCCGCCCAGTTGGTGGCACCGACGCTCGCGACGGTCCGGGGCGGCTGGGTCACCGGGTCGAGCAGGACGACGGGCACCCGCGCGGCGGCGAGGGTGGCGAGCTGCTCGCGCGTCGTGTCGACGAGCGCGATGACCGCCCCCCGCGAGCGGCGGGCGAGCAGGCGCGGGAGCCAGGCGTCGTCGGGCCGGCGCGCCACCGAGACGACGATGTCGAGGCCGGCCGCGGTGGCCGCCTCCTCGACGCCGCTGAGGGCGCGGTTGGCCCACGTGCCGTCGACGCCGCTGAGCACGAGATCCACCATCGGCGGCCGGTCCCCGCTCGGCGCGAGGCCGCGGCCCGCCCGACCGCGGTAGCCGAGCGCGCCGACGGCGGCCATGACGCGCTCGCGCGTCGCGGCGGAGACGTCGGAACGACCACGCAGCACCTTGGAGACCGTGGGGACGGTGGTGCCGGCGGCGGCGGCGACGTCGGCGAGGGTGGTGGGGCGGTCGTCGGACACACGGGGACGGTATCGACGAGCCAGAAGTTGCGCAACAATCGCCGGCCGATCGACAAGCCCGGCGCCTCTTGTCGCACCGTTGGCTGCATGGAAGACTCGTCCGGCACGTCATCGACCGCACACAAGTTGCGCAACACAGGAGTTGCCTCATGACAGACCCCACGCAGCGACGAGCCCTGGTCGTGCGGGGCGGGTGGGACGGCCACCAGCCCGTGGAGACCACCGACTCGTTCCTCCCGTTCCTCGCCGAGCACGACTACGACGTGCGGGTCGAGGACGAGACCACCGTGTACGCCGACGCCGCGTACATGGCCGGCGTGGACGTCGTCGTCCAGACCGTCACCATGAGCGCCATCGCCGACGACGAGCTGCGCGGCCTCACCGCCGCCGTCCGGGCCGGCACGGGGCTCGCGGGCTGGCACGGCGGGATCGCCGACTCCTTCCGGAGCAGCTCGGACTACCTGCATCTGGTGGGCGGGCAGTTCGCGACCCACCCCGCCAAGGCGCCGCGCGAGGAGCTGCCGGGCGACGGCACCGACTGCTTCGTCCGCCACACGATCGACATCGTGCCCGAGCGGGCCGACCACCCGATCGTCGCGGGGCTCTCCGACTTCGAGCTCACCACCGAGCAGTACTGGGTGCTGACCGACGAGTACAACGACGTGCTGGCCACCACCACCCTCGCGGCCCCCGACCACGAGCCGTGGCACCGGCCCGTGACCTGCCCCGCCGTCTGGACGCGGCAGTGGGGCGAGGGGCGCGTCTTCGTCTCCACGCCCGGCCACCGCCTCGACGTGGTGAACGACCCGAACGTCCGCACCATCATCTCCAGGGGCATCCTGTGGGCCAGCCGCTGAGGGTCGGCGTCGTCGGGGTCGGCGCGATCTCCGGTCAGTACCTGCGCACGATCGCGCGGCTCGGGTCGGAAGGGACCGGGGCCGTCGAGCTGGTCGCCGTCGCGGACCTCGACGCCGCCCGGGCGGCCGCCGTCGCCGCGGAGCAGGGCGTCCGCGCCCTCACCGTCGACGAGCTCGTCGCCGACCCCGAGGTCGACGTCGTGCTCAACCTGACGATCCCCGCCGCCCACGCCGACGTCGCCCTCCGGGCGATCGCGGCGGGCAAGGACGTGTACGGCGAGAAGCCGCTCGCCGCCACGACCGACGAGGCGCGCGCGATCGTCGAGGCCGGACGGGCCGCGGGCGTGCGCGTCGGCTGCGCCCCGGACACCGTGCTCGGCACGGGCGTGCAGACGGCGCGCCGGGCCGTGGACGACGGACTGGTCGGCACGCCCGTCGCGGCCACGGCGACCATGGTGACGCCCGGCCACGAGCTCTGGCACCCGAACCCCGACTTCTACTACCAGCCGGGCGGCGGCCCGCTGCTGGACATGGGCCCGTACTACGTCACGGCCCTCGTCACCCTGCTCGGCCCGGTGGAGTCCGTGGTCGGCGCCGCGAGCCGCACGCGTGCCGTGCGCACCATCGGGTCCGGGCCGCGCGCCGGCGAGGACGTCCCCGTCGACGTCGACACGCACGTCACCGGCGTGCTGCGGCACGAGTCCGGCGCCCTGTCGACCCTCGTCATGAGCTTCGACACCGTGGCGTCGCGCGCGTCGCGCATCGAGGTGCACGGGGACCGGGGTTCGCTCGTCGTCCCGGACCCGAACACCTTCGACGGGACCGTGGAGCTGCACCGCCTCGGCGGCACGTGGGAGGAGCTCCCCGCGAGCGCCGGCTACCGCGACGCCGGCCGCGGCTACGGGCTGGCCGACCTCGCCGCCACCCCGCCCGGCGCCACCGCGCGGGCGAACGGCGACCTGGCGTACCACGTGCTCGACGTCATGACGTCGCTGCTCGCCGCCGCCGACAAGGGGGCGTCCGTCGTCGTCGCCAGCTCCTGCGAGCGCCCCGCCCCGGTGCCCCTCCAGGACGCCCCGCAGGTCTGATCCTCGGCGGACCACCCGTCGGTCGGTGGGCCCGCGGCCGGACGACGGACGGAGCGACGAGCAGATGACGAGGGTGTACGCGGTCAGCGACGTGCACGGGTACCGCGACGTCCTGGTGCGGGCCCTGGCCGCCGAGGGGCTCACGGACGCCGACGGCCGGTGGGCCGGAGCGGACGCCCGGCTCTGGTTCCTCGGGGACTACGTGGACCGCGGGCCGGACGGCGTCGGCGTGATCGACCTGGTCCGGCGGCTCGTCGAGGAGTCCGAGGGCGCCGTCGGGGCGCTGCTGGGCAACCACGAGGTGCTGGCGCTGGGGATGCGGACGTTCGGGGCGACGCCGCCCCCCGGGCCGGGCGAGCCGGGGCGGAGCTTCGCCCGGTCGTGGGGCCGCAACGGCGGCCTCGCCACGGACCAGGCGGGCCTCACCGACGAGCACGTCGCGTGGTTGCGGGCCCTGCCTATGGCGGCGCAGGACGCCGGCGCGCTCCTGGTGCACTCCGACACCCTCGCCTACCTGGACTGGGGCCGGACGCTCGAGGACCTCGTCGCCGCCGGCCGGGAGCGCCTCGCGTCCGAGGACCTGGACGTGTGGTGGGAGACGTGGCGGCGGCTCACCTCCCGCGGCGCCTTCCGCGGGGAGAGCGGCCCGCAGGCCGCGCGCGAGCTGCTGGAGCACCTCGGCGGGGACCGGGTGGTGCACGGGCACAGCATCGTCGCCGAGATGCTCGGCGTCCCGTACACGGACGTCACCGAGCCGTTGACGTACGCCGACGGTCGCGCGCTCGCGATCGACGGCGGCATCTACGAGGGCGGGCCCTGCCTCGTCGCGCGGCTCGCCTGACCTCGGGGAGGCACTACGCCCGGTCGTCCGGCAGCTCGACCACGACCTTGCCCTTGGCGCGGCCCCGCTCCAGGTAGGCGAACGCGGCGGCGATGTCGGCGAACGGGAAGGTGCGGTCGACGACGGGCCGCACCTCGCCCCGGTCGACGAGGGCGGCCAGGGCGGCGAGGTCCGCGCCACTCGGGCGCATGAACAGGTAGCGGTAGCGGACGCCCGCGCGCCGGGCCCGGCGGCGGATCGCGGAGCTCGCCGCCCACAGCAGCGCCGCCTTGAGGGGGCCGGCGTCCAGGTCGACCCGCGCGGTCGTCGCGTCCGGGAGGCCGGCCACGGAGACGACCGTCCGCCCGGGCCGGACGACCGTGAACGCGTCCGTGAGGTCCTGGCCGCCGGTGAGGTCGAGGGCGCCGTCGTAGTCGTGCAGGACGTCGGCGAACCGCTCGCTGCGGTAGTCGATCACGCGCGCGGCGCCCAGCGAGCGCACCAGCTCCTCGCCGCGGACGGACGCCGTCGTCGTCACCTCGGCACCCAGCGCGCGGGCGACCTGGATCGCGAGGGTGCCGACGCCGCCCGCGCCGCCCGTGACGAGCACCCGGTCCCCCGGCGCCACCGCCAGCTCGTCGCGCAGCGCCTGCAGCGCGGTGACCCCGGCGAGGGGCAGCGACGCCGCCTCCACGAAGCCGAGCGAGGCGGGCATCGCCGCCACCAGGCTCTCCTGCACAGCGGCGTACGGCGCGAACGCCCCCAGCCGCCGCTTGTCCACCCGGGCGAACACCCGGTCCCCCACCGCGAACCGCGTCACGCCCGCGCCGACGGCCGCCACCTCGCCGGCGAGCTCGCTGCCCGCCACCAGCGGCAGCCGGAGCCGGGTGATGACCCGCAGGCCGCCGTCGCGCGTCTTGAAGTCGATCGGGTTCAGCCCCGCCGCCCGCACCCGGACCAGCACCTCGCCGGGCGCAGCCGCCGGGCGCGGCACCTCGCGCAGCTCCATCACGCCCGGGTGCCCGTAGCGTCGCAGCACGTATCCCCGCACCGTCGTCCCTCCGTCGTCGTGCCCCGATTCTCACCCGCCCGCGGTCAGGCGGGCATGCCGGACGGTGACGCGTGCCCGCTACCCTCCGGTGACGGAACGCGGAGGTCGCACGATGGTCGAGGACGCACCCGAGGTGTCTGCAGCACGCTGGACGCTGCGATGGGGTGGGCTCGTCCTGTTCTGGACGGGGCTCCTGGCGGTGACGTGGCAGCTCGGGCACCGCCTGCCGTCCTGGCTCGGCACGAGCATCGGCTCCGTCGTGGTGCTCGGCCTCCTGGGCACCGTCGGGAGTCTCGTGGAGTGGCTGGTCCGGCGGCGCAAGGCCCGGACGGCTCGATCCCGGCCGGCGTCGCCGAGCGCGGAGATCTAGCCGACCCGGACCCTCACGTACCCGACGGCGACGCCCGCGCCGGCGAGCGCGAACCCCGCCCACGCCCACCCAGGACCGGACAGCGGCCCGGCGAGCAGCGCGCCCACGACGGACGAGCCGACGACGCCGCCGACGGCGAGCGCCAGCCCGTTGACGCCGAACCGCGTGGCGACAGACGCCGCGGGCGCCCCGGCGGCGACGACGGCGCTCATCGCCGGCTGGAAGACCATCTGCCCGAGGGTGAACATCACCATCCCGACGACGAGGGACACGAGGCCCGGGCCGCCACCGAGCACGGCGATGCCCGTGCCCATCGTGGCGACGCCGAGAGCGAGGACGGCGGGCATCCGCAGCCGCGCCTGGAGCCACCGGGTGGCGGGCACGGTCAGGACGAGCACGAGGACGGCCGCCGCGGCGTACACCGCGCCGACCGCGGCGCTGCTGCCGAGCACGGCGTCCAGCCGCAGCGGCACGACGAGCTGCAGCTGCGTGAAGATCGCCCAGGCGCCGGCGTTGAGCAGGCAGAGGGCGACGAGCGCGCGGCGCGCCTCGCGCCGCATCGTGCCGGCGGCCGCCCCGTCCGTGCTGGCGCGCGCGGCCGGCGCGTCGGGGACGGTGCCGGGCTCGGCCGCCCGCCCGAGGCCGAACCAGGTGAGCGGGGCGGCCGCGAGGAACAGGCCGGCGGCCACCCAGCACACGACGTCGAACCCGGTGGCCACGAGCAGGCCGCCGAGCAGCGGCCCCACGACGAAGCCGGCGTTGCTCAGCGCCTCGCGCCGCGCGAAGACGTCGGGCCGCGCCCCACCGAGCCGCGCGTACGCGGCGTAGGAAGCGGGGTGGAAGAGGGCGCCGCCGAGCCCGACGGCGACCCCGGCCACGCCCACGGCCACCGGGGTGGTGGCGAGGGCGAGCGCGCCGAAGCCGGCGGCCCGCACGAGCACGCCGGCCACGATGGTGCGCCGCACGCCCCACCGGTCGGCGAGCAGTCCGGCGGGGAGCTGGAGGCCCTGCTGCGCGCCGGCGCGGATCCCCGCGAGCAGCCCGACGAGCGCCAGGCCGAAGCCCAGCCCGTCCGCCAGGTGCACGGCGAGCAGCGGCACCAGCACGTAGAAGCCCGTCGCCATGACGAACGTGTTTCCGTACAGGGCGAGCATCGCGCCGCGGGGCGGGGTGCGCCCGGCGGCGTCGTCGGGGGGCGTCACCGGGGGCCGAGCACCCCCGCGAGCGCCGCGAGCTTGCGGGGCATGTCGTACGCCGCGCCGCCCTCGTGCCCGTTGTACGGGAAGACCTCGATCTGCGCGGGGCCGCCGTAGCGGTGGTACGCCGCGAACACGGTGGACGGCGGGCAGATCTTGTCCATGAGCGCGACGGAGAACCAGCCGGGGCAGCGGGCGCGCGCGGCGAAGTTGGTGGCGTCGAAGTACGACAGCGTGCGCATCACGTCCTCGACCTCGAAGCGGTGCCCCTTGAGGTAGCGGGCGATCTCGGCGTACGGGCCCTCGTCGGTGATCTGCGACGCGCGGCGGTAGTGGCTGAGGAACGGCACGTCGGCGACCATCCCGGCGAGGTCGTCGCGCAGGCCGGCGACGGCGAGCGCGAGCCCGCCGCCCTGGCTGCCGCCGAGCACCGCGACCCGGGTCGGGTCCACCTCGGGCAGCGCCTTGACGGCGTCGACGGCGCGCACGGCGTCGGTGATCAGGCGCCGGTAGTAGTGCTTGGCCGGGTCCTCGATGCCGCGGGTGAGGAAGCCGGGCGACGACGACCCGTGGCCCTCGGGCGCGACGTCCGGGGTGTCGGCGGTCGTCTTGCCGCCGCCGCCCTGGCCGCGGTTGTCCATGACCAGGTGGGCGTACCCGGCCGCGGACCACGTGAGCCACTCCCACGGGACGCCGCGCCCGCCGTTGTACCCGATGTACTGGACGACGGCGGGCAGCGGCCCGCTGCGCTCGCGCGGCAGCAGCAGCCACGCCTTGACCGGCTGCCCGGCCCACCCGGAGAACGTCACGTCCCGCACCTCGACGGTGGCGAGCCCGGCGTCGAACGGCACCTGCTCCGGCTCCGTCGCGGCGGCCGCCGCGGCGTCGAGCGTCTGCTTCCAGAACGCGTCGAAGTCCGCGGGCTCCTCGGGCTCGGGCCGGTAGGCGCGCAGGTCGTCGAGGGGCTTGTCGAAGAAGGCCATGCGGGTGCTCCTGGTTCGTGGTGCGGGTGGGTCGGGCAGCAGGCGAACAGTCTCGGCGACGACGTCAGGGAGCGGAAGGCCCGACGTCGGACCGCTCGAGCGGCGTCCGGGTGACGGGGGCGAAGGACACTTCGTCGGCGCCGACGTCGGGGCGCATGTCGCGGGGCTGTCCGTCCATGTCCTCGGTGAGGAACGGGTACGAGCCGACCGCCGTGTTCATCGCCGGGCCGGGGCGCAGGCGCCACATGCCGCCGGAGCGCACCAGCAGCGGGTCGACGACGCGCACCTCGCGGGGAGCGGCGTCGATGCCGAGCGTCGCGTCGCCCATCGGCCACGCGACGTTGCCGGAGTAGGTGACGCCGGCGGGCTGCTTGAGCTCCTGGAACAGCGGGCCGGCCGAGCCGACGACGAGGTTGTCGGCCACCAGGGAGTCCACGGGCGGGAGCACGTAGTTGGCACCGACCTCGACGTTCGAGGTGTTGTCCACGAACGTGTTGTGCACGACCGTCGCGCGGTGCACCCGCCAGTGGGCCGACGTCGAGCCGGAGCCGTCCACGTCGCCGCCGTCGATCTGCAGCGCCGCCGTGTAGCCCGACCCCCGCAACCCCTCGAAGTAGTTGCCGAACACGAGCTGGTCGTCGCCGTACAGCCGCACGCCGCCCGTGCCGGGCTTGCCCTCCCCGAGGAAGACGTTGCCCTGCACCACGTTGCGGTCGCCGCGGCGGATGCTCACCACGCCCTGCGAGGCCCGGATCGTGTTGTAGCGGACGGTGTTGTCGTCGCTCTTGAGGGACACGATCTCGGCGTCGGCGTCGACGTTCTCGAAGAGGTTGTGCTCCACGACGGCGAACGAGCTGGAGTCCGAGACCGCCGAGACGCCGAGGCGCACGGCCTCCGCGCCGTTCACGGGCTGGGCCGGGCTGTCGGCGAAGAGGTTGTGGTCGATCCGGTCGTGCTGGGAGATCTGCGTGGCCCCGCCGAAGACGGAGACGTAGTTGCCCATCAGCGGCTTGTCGTGGAACGCGTTGTGGTCGATCCGGTTGAAGGCGCTGCCCTCGCCCGAGAGCTGCAGCCAGTGCCGCGACGACGTCGGGTCCACCGGCGGCTCGAAGCGCAGCGCGAGGTCGTTGCGGGTGAACCGCACGTGCGTCGAGGAGGTGGTCTTCAGCGTCGTCGCGTTCCGGAAGGTCAGCCCCCGCACGACGACGTGGCTGGACCGCGTGACCTCCAGCTGGCCGGCCGTCACGACCGCGCCGCCGAGGGTCGCCGCCTCGACGACGACGGGCGCCGCGGCGGTGCCCGCCTTGTCGGCCAGCTTCACCATCGTGTACTCGCCGTCGGCCAGCACGATGCGGTCGCCGGGCAGGGCGGCCTTGAACGCGGCCGCCAGCTCGGCGCTGGTGCTCACCGGCACGGTGCGCAGCGGCGCCGGCTCGGGGGCGTCGTCGGCCGGGTACCCCGCCGTCGTCCCGGCAGTGTCGGCCGTCGTCGACGCCTGGGTCGGCGCGGTCGGGACGACGTCGGCGACGGCGGGAGCCGCGGCGCCGCACGTCAGCCCGAGGGCGAGGGCCAGGTTGAGGGCCACGGGCTGCGCGAGGTGCTTGGTCTTCATGGTTCCTCCAGGTCGGGTCGGGCTGGTCAGACGAACGAGGCGGTGACGGTGGCGCCGGCCAGGCCGGCGGTGGCGGCGACGATGCGCCATCCCACGCCCTGCCGGGTCACCGTGACGCCCGGGTCGGCGGAGACGAACCGCAGGCCGGCGCGCTGGAGGTCGACGACCACCTGCTCGCGCGTCTGCGTGGGGTCGCTCAGTGCGACGGTCGTGGGGCGCGTCCACTCCGTGCTCCCCGACCCGGCCCCGGCCTCGTGCACGACGACGGACGCCGGGCCGTCCGCGTGCAGCGCCCCGCCCTCCCCCGGCACCCCGGCGCCGGTGGGGACCGACGCGGCGGCCCAGAAGTTGGCGGCGATGGTGCCGCCGAGGGCGACGGCGTGCGCGGCGTCGTCCTGCGCGAGGATCCGCAGCCCGGGCGCCGTGCCGCAGGCCTCGGCGAACGCACGGGTGGCGTCGGGGCCGGCGGCGGGAAGCATGACGTAGGCGTACGAGGCTCCGGCCGGCGCGGCACCGTGGTCGAGCCACGCGGTGACGTACGGGCGGGTCATCGGGGTGTCCGTGCCGTACTTGATGTTGATCTCGCGCCACGTGTGCGTGCGGTCCTCGCGCAGCGCGTGCAGCCGGGCGCCGCCGGGGAAGACGTAGCCCGACGTGCCGGACAGGTGGCACCACCGCACGTCGTCGAGCGTCGCCGACCAGCCGTTGCCGATCGGCTGAGCCACCCCGTCGACCACGAGCGCGGCGCCGTCGCGCACCTTGCGGTTCTCGACGACCGTCTCGACGCCGCCCGCCGCGGGCGCCGTGATGCCGGAGCCGACGCAGATCACGGCGTCGTCCACGAGGAACCAGCTCTTGAGCGCGCGCAGGTCGGAGCCGCGGGCGCGCAGGTCCTGCCCGTACGCGCCGACGGTGGCGCCGGGGACGGCGGCCCCGCCCACCCAGGTCGCGTCGCTCGTCTCGCGGAAGTTCGCGCTGTCCGCCAGGCGCGCGGTGTCGACGGTGGTGCCCGGCAGGCGGTACGGGTCGACGGTGGGCCAGTAGTCCTCGCTGTAGTGGCCCAGGTCGTCGGTGAACAGCAGCACCATGCCGTCGGACAGGTGCCAGCCGTGCAGGTTCTCGTTCTGGATGGACTCGTAGTTGTAGACGCGGCTCGAGTACGCGCTGACGCTCACCGCGAAGCCCGGCCGGCGGTGCATCATCTTGTCCATCGCCGGGTACTGCCGGTGCGCGACCAGCGCGCCGCGCGGGGTCGGGGCCGCGGCGAGCAGGGCGTTGGCGGCGACGACGGACGCGGGCGTCGTGGCGGCGAGGAAGTCGCGGTACGTGTCCTCGGCGATCCACTGCGCGACCAGCCCCGTCAGGGCGGTGGCCGTCGCCTCCGGCGCGGACGGGATGAGCCGCAGCGTGCCCTCGATGACGGTCTGCGCCGCCACGTGCCCCTGCTTGCTGGGGCGCGCGATCTCCCGCCCGCACACCGACGCGGCCATGTCGCCGCGCACGATGAGGGGGTCGAAGGCGTCGGTGACCCACGCGTAGACGTTCGCCAGCTGGGGGTCGGTGACCTGCCAGGGCGAGTCGCCCAGCAGGTGCAGCAGCGACGACAGCGTGCCCAGCAGCTCCTTGCCGTAGCCGCCGTTGTACGGGTGCTTCCAGTGCTGCAGGAACGAGCCGTCGCGGAAGAAGCCCTCCCCCGTGCCCTCGCCCTCGCCGGGCGCGCCGGCCGCGTCGTCGACGAAGGCCAGCACGCTGTTGGCGCCTCCGCCCTCGACGTCGCTCAGCGCATCGCGCACGCGGCCGAGCGCGGCCTCGTCGCCGTCCAGCGCCGCGCGGACGGCGACGACCGTCGCGATCCACACCCGGTTGGCGCCCGTGGCGATCTGCCGGTCCGCCCGCCACAGGTTGGGGTCGGGCGTGTAGTGGTCGATGGCGGCGGTGCTGCGGGCGAGCGCGTCGCCCAGGGGCTCGCGCAGCACGACCAGCGTGTCCGCGAGCGCCGACGCCGAGCCGATCTCCCAGTCCCAGTCGTTGTCGAAGCGCGCGATGCCGGGGCCGTACAGGTGGTCGTGCATCCAGGTGAGGCCGTCCGCGACGTCGGCGGCGACCGCCGGGTCGCCGGCCACCGAGGTGCCCGGCGTCGCCCAGGCCACCGCGATCGAGCGCAGCCGCTTGAACGTGGTCGTGACGTTCGTGGAGCGCGTCCAGTCCGTGACGTCCGGCCACAGCGCGGTGCGCCCCGCGGAGCGGTCGAGCGTCTTCAGGACCGTGGTGGCCGCGCGGTCGACCTTCTTCACGGCGGCCGCGACGTGCGCGTCCCCGAGGTCGAGGCCGGGACCGCCGGTCTGCAGCACCGCCCAGCGCTCCACCAGCTCGGCGGTGGTCGAGGCGGGCGTCGCCCGGGCGGGCAGGCTCAGCGCCGGCGCCAGCGCGGCGGCGCCCGCCAGGGTGCCGAGGCCGCGCAGCACGCTGCGGCGGCTCGGTCCGGCGGTGGTGCCCGGGCTGTCGGCGGGCATGCCGAAGGTGTCGATGTCCATCACGGTCCCTCTCGTCGTCGAGCAGGTGGGTGGAGCGCAGGGTGCGGTGGTGCGGTGGTGCCGCGGGAAGGATCAGCCCAGGAGGGCGCGGCGGGTCACGGCGGCGGCCATCGCCGCCGCGCCCGCGGGGGTGGGGTGCAGGCCGTCGCCGCTGTCGAAGGCGGGCGCCAGGCGCGCGGGGTCGGCCGGGTCGGCGAGCGCGGACGCCACGTCGGCGACGGCGTCGAAGGCGCTCGGGCCGCGGCCGGCCTCGGCCAGCAGCGTCGCGTTGACCACCCGGCGCTCCTCCTCGAGGGCGGGCGTCCAGCGCTGCCAGCCGCCGAACGGCGTGATCGTGGTGCCGACCACCCGCAGCCCTCGGTCGCGGGCGCGCAGCACGAGCTGGCGGTAGCCGGCCAGCAGCACGGCCGGGTCGAGCTGGCTGGGCGGCTGCTGCAGGTCGTTCACGCCGAGCACCACGAGCAGGGTGTCGACGCCGGGCAGCGCCAGCGCGTCGCGGTCGAGGCGGGCCTGGCCGCTCGGGCCGAAGCGCTCGTCGTCGAGCAGCACGCGGTTGCCGCTGATGCCGAGGTTCGCGACGCCGACGGCGCCGCCCCGGGCCGCGAGGCCGCGCGCGAGGTGGTCGGTGAGCCGCAGGTCGGCGTCGTCGGGTGTGCCCACGCCCTCGGTGATCGAGTCGCCCAGGACGGCGACGCCGGGCACGCCCGGCCGCTCGACGTCCACCCCCACGAGCAGCACGGCGGACCTCGTGACCTCCGCGCCGGCGAATCCAGGGCCCGCGTCGGCGGTGAGGTCGCCCGCGCCGACGTAGCCGGTCGCGTGGGTGTTGCGGTGGAAGCTCAGCGCCCCGGTGGGCCCGGGCAGGTGCACGCTCACGACGAGGTCGCCGCCGTCGGGCACGTCGAGGGACGCCGGGTCGCTGACGAGCGTCGCGCCCGCCGCGAGGAGCGCGCCCCGCTCGCCGCCGAAGGTGAGCGTCGTGACGGTGGCCGGGTCGACGCCCGCGCCCGCCCCCGAGAGCCCCGGGGCCCGGCGCGCGACCGTCATCGCGCCGACGCGGACCGGCGCGGCCGAGAACGTGCCGGCCAGCCGGACTCGTAGCGTCCCCGTGCGCCCGGGGCCGCCGGCCGTGCCCCGGGTGCCCGCGCTGAGCCGCAGCACGTGCCGCACCGTGCGGTCGGTGACCCCGCCGAGCACCAGCGGGTCGGTCGCGGTGGGGCGAGTGTGGGCGGTAGTCCACGACGGCACCCACGCCGTCGTCCGGGGCCCGCCCGAGGCGGCGGTGCCGGCCTCCGCGAGCGCCTCCGCCCCGGCGAGGGCGGTGGCGCGCGGCGCGAGGAGCAGCGCGCCGGTGGTGGCGAGCGCGCCGGTGAGCAGGGAGCGCCGGGCAACGACGCCCGGGCGGGGAAGGGCGTGTGCGGTGGTGCCGGTCATGCGTCGTCCTCCGTCTGGTCGAGGATCACGAGCCCCACCAGGACGGGGACGCTCGCGCACAGCAGCAGGGGGCCCGCGGGGATCACGAGCGAGAACACGGGCGTCGCGACCGCGGCGCCCAGCAGGGCGGTGCCGCGCGGCACCGAGGCGAACGCGAACCAGAGGGCGCCGGGCACCCAGGTCCGCACCGAACCGTCCGGCCGGGCGGCGGCGACCACCGCGAGCGCCAGGTGGTACGGCACGCTCGCGACGAGCAGGCCGAGCGCGAGCGTCACGAGCACGAGGGCGGCGGGCCCGGTGCGCCCGACGAGGAACGCCACGTCGACGGCGAGCAGCACGAGCCCCGCCGTCGACGCGACCGCGTGCCCGAGCAGCGGCCGCAGGTAGGCGCGGAACGCCCGGAACACGCCGGTGAACGTGCGCCCGTCGCCGTCCGAGCGCCAGGCGCGCAGGGCATGGCCGACGGCGGCGAGCGCCGGGAGCCACGTGACGACACCCAGGCACAGGATCGCGAACGCCGCGCCCGCCGCCACGGGGTGGGCCAGGTACTCCAGCCAGCCCATGAGCGTCTGCGACCAGCGGCGGGACCGGTCCAGTGCGGGCCTCGGGGGCGCGGCCGGGGCGGTCGTCATCGGACCGCCCCGCCGGGCAGGACGCCGGTGACCTCGACGTCCCCGTCGACGAGCACCCGACCGTCGACCTCGACGCGCGTGGCCCCGACGACCGCGACCCGGTCGCCCGCCACCAGCACCGCCCGCGCGAGGGCGCGCACGCCGCCGGCGTCGATCACGCCGTCCGGCCCGGCGAGGTGCACCCGCTCCCCGCCGCCCAGGTCCACCCCCACCTCCGTTGTGAGCGGGCGATTGGCCCCGTTCTCCGTCGAATCAGGGCCAATCGCCCGCTCACAGCGTTCGGTGGGGAGGACTCGGGCGGTGGACGGGGTCGGGTGGAAGGCGTCGAAGGGCTCGACGACGGTCACGGCGAGCAGGTCGCGCGACGTGGGCGGCATGACGCGCAGCGTGTGCAACCGCCGCGTCACGACCAGCGACGGCGTGCTCGACGTCGGGTTCGCCGCCACGTCGGTGACGACCTGCTCGGCGCGTGCGCCTCCCGCAGCGTGGGTCGTGAGCCACGCGCCCGCGCGGCCGTTGCGCAGCACGCGCCGGACCGCGCCGTCGTCGACGACGGCCCCGACGCCGTCGTGCGGTACGCCGAGGTCGACGGCCTCGCTCGGGTGGTCGGCGTGCAGCAGCACGGTCCACTCGCGCGGCTCGGCGGCGCGGCCGCGGTCGACGACGACGGTGCGCCCGGACGGCATGACGACCAGCGTGCGCTCCAGCAACTCGACGCCCAGCTCCGCCGGGTACATCCGCCCGGTGCGGGCGCGGCCGTGCAGGAAGCCGCCGTCGGCGAGCACGTCGACCATGTCGGCGGTGCGGTCCGGCGGGGCGTCGGCGTACACGTGGTAGCGCCCCTCCCCCGCGAAGCCCTGCCCGTCCACGAGGACGAGGTTGTGGTGCCCGGCGCGCTTCTGGTTGGAGTACCCCTCGTCGACCAGCAGCCACGCCCCGCGCGACGCGAGCACGAACGAGCCGGCGTCCGGGTGGTGGTGGCCCGCGCTGAGGGTGTCCCAGCCGCGCTCGGCGTCGATCCGGCGCGACGTGTCCCAGGCGGTGTGGCCGCCGCCGGGCGAGGACTTGAACGACACGAGCGTGGCGTCGTCGGCCCACGACGTGCGGTGCACCAGCAGCCCGAGGTCCTCGAACGCCGCCTGCGGCGCGACCGACGTCGCGGGGTCGACGGGCGCCACGGACGCGTCGTACCAGAGCAGCTCGGCCCACGCCTCGGGCAGGACACCGGGCTTCACGCCGCTCTCGTACGCCTCGCGCCAGAAGAACCGCTCGGCGACGGTGTCGGCGAGCCACTGCGCCTCTCCGAGCCGGTAGCGCGCGGCGAGGATCCGGTACAGGGCCACGCTGTGCCCGCTGCGCCGGTCGTGGCAGTCGCCGTGGTCGACGATCTCCTCGTAGCCGGGCGCCGCCTGGTGCAGCCGGTAGAAGAAGGTGCTGGCCAGGAAGCGGCACCGGTCCCACCAGTCCACGCCCTCGGCGTCCTGCAGCAGGTCGAGGTACGTCGCGAGCCACGGCACGCCGTAGCGCCAGTAGACGACGCCTTCCATGTCGGAGCCGTCGGCGGGCAGCACGTCGACGACGGTGCCCATCGCCGCCTTGGCCCGCTCCGTCCACGCCCGCACGCCGAGCGCGTAGCCCACGGTGGCGAGGCCGGTGTGGCAGATCCAGTGGTGGTTCTGCCAGTACGAGCTGGACCACCAGCCGCCCTCGCTCTCGACGGCGAAGTCGTACAGCCGCTCTCCCTGCAGCTCGAGCTTGGCGCGCAGGGCCTCGCGCCGCAGGGGCTCGAGGTCGTCGCCGAGCCACGAGTACGCGAGCGACAGGCCGTGCAGGATCCACCCGGCGTCGAGGTCGTGGTCGGGCAGGTGGGCGCGGCCCCAGTGGTCGAACGAGACGGCCGCGGAGATCCAGCGCCACGCCTCCTCGAGGTAGTGCCGCTGGCCCGTGAGCCGGTAGGCGAGGGCCAGGTTCGCGGCCGCCGGCCCCAGGTAGGTGATGCTCGCCATCGGGTGCTCGGCCGGCGGCGCCGTGCGGCGGTACAGGTCGCACTGCTCCGCCAGCCGGCGCCACTGCGGGGCCAGGTCGCCGTCGAGCCGCGAGCGCAGGTCCGCCAGCCGGTCGGCGTCGAGCAGCAGCATCCGCGCGGGCGCGATCGTCTCGGTCATGCCATCGCCTCGGCCTTCTCTGCGGCCATCTCCGCGGGCAGCGGGTGGACGTCGACCGCGCCGTCCGCGCGGTGCACCCGCACCTCGGCACCGGCGAGCTCGACGCCCGTCACGTCCGCGCCGCCGCCGCGGGCCCCGGCGTCGGCCTGGAACACCGACACCCAGGTGGCCGACGTCGCGGCCTCGGCCGCCCAGTCCACGTGCGCGCGCTCGCGCTGCGGGTCGTCCGACGGCCCGGGTCCGGGCCGCACGACGGCCCGCACGGGCACGGGTGTGTCCGACCCCGTGCCGTCGGGTCCGGCCGCGCGCGCCGCGTGCACGCCGTCGAGCGCCTCCGCCCCGCGCCAGGCGGTGCGGACGGTGTCGCCGTCGACGCGCACGCCCAGCGGCACGTCCGGCCGGAGCCCCAGCATGAGGCGGCGCGGCCGGTCGGCGCGGGCGTGCGCGACGTCGAGCAGGTAGCCGTCGCCGAGCACCACGTGCCGGACGGCGCGGGCGCCGTCGTACCAGGAGGACTCGTCGCCGCGGACCTCGACGGTCAGCGACCGCTCGGTGCGGGCCAGCAGGCGGCCGGTGGCCTCGGCGGGGTCGCCGTCGCCGACGCGGACCACGGGGTGCGCGGCCGCCGACGCGTAGTGCGCCCGCCACGCCGGGTGGCCGTACGGCACCTGGCCCGGGTCGGGCTGCCAGGGGCTGCTCCGCCCGAACAGCGCGAGCGCGAGCTTGTCGTGGTGGCCGTGCCCCGCGCCGTGCGGGCCGTGGTCGAGGACGGCGTGGATCCCCGCGCCGCGCAGGACGGCGATCCCCACCTCCTCGTCCAGGCTGACGGCGGGCCGCGGGGCCCGCTCCACCGGCAGGGGCGGGCCGGCGAACCAGTCGGCCGAGCCCTCGCCCATGCGCCGCAGCTCGGTCTCGAGCCCGTCGGCGGGCTCGTCGTCGCCGTCCCCGGCCGCGGCCTCCGTGCGGGCGTGCGCGGCGACCGCGTCGAGCCCGGCGCCGGTGACGAAGCCGTCCGCCAGCGCGGCCAGCTCCGTCCACTCCAGCGCGAGGGACGGACGCACGTACGGGCCGTCGTGCACCGAGGGCAGCACGCCGCCGTCGGTCGCGAGACCCGCGAGCACGTCGACCATCGCGACGAGCCGGTCACGGGCCTCGGCGGGCAGCGCCGCGGGGTCGGTGCCGCGCAGCGACAGCAGGTACGCCCGCACGACGAACCCGTGGTAGTACGTGCTCGCCTCCCACTCCCAGCCCCCGCGGGTGCTGGCCGCGAGCGCGTGGGCGAGCTGCCCGTGCTCCCCCGCCAGCCACTCGTCGTCGGCCACGCCGGGCGCCGCCAGGTCGCCCCGCACGAGGGCGGCGGCCCGGCTGCACACGCGGCCGGCGGCGTTGAGCCAGGCCGTGTAGTTGGAGGTGAACTTCCCGTCGGCCACCAGGCGGGCGCGGGCGGCGCGGGCCGCCTCGGCCGTCGCGTCGAGCATCGCGAGCACGGGCGCCAGGTCGCCGGCCCGGTCCGCGTCGGCCTCCGCGAGCGACCACACCGCGTGCCCGATCGACACCGCCCAGATGGCGTCGGTGAGCGCCTGGTGGAAGAGGCGCCCGCGCAGCATCCAGTCCTGCGCCCGCTCGTGCTCGCCCCCGCCCGCCACCTCGGCGTACACGCCGGCGTAGCCCACCAGCAGGGCCACCGCCTCCGCCCGCGCCGCCTTGTCCCCCGTCCGGGCGGCCCGGTGCGCCAGCACCCGGGCCCGCCGCGCCCACGCCTGGTGGCTGAGCACCAGCCAGGCGCCGCGCACCAGCTCCGTGTCGACCACGCAGCCGTGCGGGCAGCGCACGCCGCCCGCGGGCGGCACCGGCCCGGGGATCCCCGCGTGGGAGAGCTCCGTGCCGTGCGTCGGGCAGACGAGGTCGTGCCACCAGCCGCCGCGCTCGCGCGGGAGGCCGGCCGCGACGGTCTCGCCGACGGGGGCGTGGTCGGGGGCGTGGTCGGGGGCGTGGTCCGGGGTGTGGTCCGGGGTGACGGGGGCGAGGGAGGTCATCGGGGCCAGGTCCCCCCGTCGATGTCGAGCGTGGTGCCGGTGATGTACGACGCCTCGCGCGAGGCCAGGTACTGCACCGCGGCCGCGACGTCCTCGACCGTGCCGGCGCGCCCGATCGGGGTGCCCGCGATCATCTTCTGCTGGGCCTCGTCCGTGCTGAACGTGCCGTGGAACGCCGTGTCGGCGATGTAGCCGGGGGCCACCGCGTTGACGGTGACGCCCTGCGGCCCGAGCTCCTTGGCCAGGCCCTTGACGAAGCCGCGCACGGCCGCCTTCGACGCCGCGTACACGACCGACCCGGGGCCGCCGCCGTTGTGCGCGGCGAGCGAGGACATCGCGACGACGCGCGGCCGGTCGGACTCGACCAGGTGCGGGATGGCGGCCCGGCACGTGCGGAACGTGGCGCCGAGGTTGACGTCGACCACCTGGGCGAAGTGGTCGTCGCTCATCTCCGCGACGGGCACGCGGCCCACGAGGTGGCCCGCGTTGCACACGACGACGTCGAGCCCGCCGAGGAACGCCACGGCGTCCGCGACCAGCCGGTCCACGTCCTGCGTCGACGTGACGTCGGCCTGCAGGGCGACCGCCTTGCGACCCAGCGCCTCGATGTCCGCCACCGTCCGCGCGGCCGCGTCGGCCGAGCTGCCGTAGTGCACCACGACGTCCGCACCCGCGGCGGCCAGCCCGAGCGCGACGCCGCGCCCGATGCCGTGCCCCGCGCCCGTGACGAGCACCTTCGCGTCCGTCATGTCCATCGCCATCTGCTTGCCTCTCTGTCCGACGGGCGACCGTTCGCCGCCCGTCACTTGATGCCCGCGTTCGCGAAGCCGCGGACGAAGTACTTCTGGCCGAGGAGGAAGAGCACCACCATCGGCAGGGTGGCCAGCGTGGTGCCGGCCATGAGGAACGCCCACTGGGTGTCGTTCTCCGTGCGGAACACCGACAGGCCCACCTGGATCACGCGCATCGAGTCGGAACGCGTCACGAGCAGCGGCCACAGGAAGTTGTTCCAGGAGCTCTCGAACGTCAGCAGCGCCACGGTGATGAACGCCGGCTTGACCAGGGGCGTCATGATCCGCGCCCAGATGCCGAGCTCGCTCACGCCGTCGAGCCGCGCCGCCTCCTCCAGCTCCACCGGCAGGTCCAGGTAGAACTGCCGGAACAGGAAGACCGCGAAGGGCGTCACCGCGCCCGGGATGATGAGCGCCCACCAGGTGTCGAGCCAGCCGGTGCCGCCCTGCCCGAGGATGTCGTTGCCGCCGAACAGCGGCATGAACCGCACGATGAGGAACTCGGGGATGATCTTCGTGTAGGTGGGGATCATCAGCGCCGCGACGAACCCGAGGAACACGAGCTCCGAGCCGCGGAACCGCAGCCGGGCCAGCGCGTACCCCGCCATCGACGCGATCACGAGGTTGATGGTCGTGTGGCTCACCGCGATGATCAGGCTGTTGCGCGCGTAGGTGAGGAACGGCGCCGCGGCGAGCGCGTCGGCGTAGTTGTGCCACGCCCACTCGGTCGGGAAGAACGTGGGCGGCGTGGCCGCGATGTCGGCCGGCGTCTTGAGCGACGTCAGCACCATCCACACGAACGGCACCACCATCACCACGGAGATGACGGTCAGGGCCACGTAGAGGGCGGTCTTCGACAGGCGCCGGCGGGACGCCGGGGAGCGCCCGACGACGTCGAGCGTGGTGCGCGGCGAGACCGCGCCCAGGTCAGTTGCGGCCACTGTCGCCTCCGTTGAGCCGTCGGTTCGCGAGCGTCAGCAGCAGCAGGAACACGAAGAGGATGATCGACTGGGCGCAGGCGTAGCCGAGGCGGAACTCCCGGAACGCCGACTTGTAGATCTCGTACGTCATCATCGTGGTCGTGTTCGCCGGGCCGCCGTCCGTGAGGATGTAGATGAGGTCGAACGCCTGGAAGGCGGAGATGACCGAGGTGACGAAGACGAAGAACGTGGCCGGCTTCAGCAGCGGCAGCGTGATGCTGAAGAACTGGCGCGTCTTGGAGGCGCCGTCCACCGACGCGGCCTCGTAGACGTCCTTCGGCAGTGACTGCAGCGCCGCCAGGTAGATGAGCATCTTGAGGCCGATGCCCTGCCAGATGCCCACGACGATGATCGCGGGCATCGCCCACGTCGTCGACGACAGCCAGTTCTGCGCGGGGATGCCGAAGAAGGCGAGCACCGCGTTGAGCAGGCCGTTGCGCGGGTCGTAGATCCACAGCCACACCAGCGCGACGGCGATGGTCGCCGTCACCTGCGGGATGAAGACGGCGGTGCGGAACAGCGCCCGGGCGCGCAGCTGCGTGTCGAGCATCAGCGCGATGAGCAGCGCGATCCCCATCGCGACCGGCACGGTGAAGAACGCGTAGACCAAGGTGTTCAGCATGCCCCGGCGGAACACCGGGTCGGTGAGCGCGTCGACGTAGTTCTCGATCCCGTTGAACTTCGGCGGCGTGAGCACGTCGTAGTTCGTGAACGACAGCACGAAGGCCGCGACCATCGGGATGCCGATCCAGATCAACGCGTGCAGCACCGCCGGAGCGAGCATGAGCATGCCCGCGCGGCGGCGGGCCCGCCCGGCCCGCCCGCGCTTCGGCGCGGACGGGCGGGGCGGGACGTCGGGCGGCGCACTCACGTCGCGCGGCGTGGAGACGACGGCCACGGCGGTCACAGACGCGCGATCGCGTCGTTCGCGATGCCGGCGAGCTGGTCGATGGCCGCCTGGGCGGACTGCTGCCCGACGATCGCGGTCTCCAGGGTCGGCTTGATCTTCTCGCGGATCTCCATCCAGGCCGGGGTGCCGCCCTCGGACCGCGCCTTGTCGAGGTTGTTGATCGCGAACTCGACCATCGGGTTGCCCTTGACGTAGTCGCTGTCCTTGAGGTCCGAGATCGCGGGCACGGAGCCGCGCTGCTCGCTCGAGACGAGGACGGCGTCGGGCGAGCCCATGAACTCGACGAACGCGCGCGCCGCCGCGGGGTGCTTGGAGGTGGCCGACTGGGACACCATCGTGCCGCCCTGCAGCATCGCGGGGTCGGTGTTGCCGAGCACGAACGTGCCGATCTTGTCGATCAGCTCGGGCGACTGCTGCTGCAGCTGCACGTAGAGCGAGTTGTTCGTCATCATGATCGCCGACGCGCCCTGCTGGAGGGTGGTGGGCTGACCGGCCTCGGTCTTGAGGGCGAAGTCGGCCGAGCCGTCCGCCATCATGTCGAGGAAGAGCTGCAGCGACGCGACGCCCTCGGGGCTGTCGAACAGCACCTCACGGCCGTCCGGGGAGAAGAGCTCGCCGGAGTTGCCGAACAGGAACGTCTCCCAGCACTGGCGCAGGTCGATGGAGAACGGGTCGAAGCCGACGCGCGTGACCTTGTCGCCGTCCTTGACGGTGAGCTTCTTCGCGACCTCGCGCAGCTCGTCCCAGTTCTTCGGGGTGTCGGTGATGCCGGCCTCCTCGAAGAAGTCCTTGCGGTAGGCCACGATGCGCGTGTCCAGCACCATCGGCAGGGCGTAGAGCTTGCCGTCGTACCGCGACGGCTCGAGGACGCGCTCCTCGTACGTGTACCGGGTGGCCAGCTCCTCCGGCAGCGGGGCGATCGCGTTCTTGAACGCGAACGGCGGGATCCAGCCGACGCCGAGCGTGACCACGTCGGGCATGAGGCCGCTGGCCAGGCCCGTGGTGATCTTCTCGTTCAGCGAGCCGTAGTCGGTGTAGTCCACGGTGACGTTGACGTCCGGGTACTTCTCGTTGAACTTCTTGATGAGGTTGCCCTCGAGCGTCTCCTTGCCCGTGGCGCCCTCGAAGAGCGCGCACAGGAAGGTGATGTCGCCCTCGACGGGGCCGTCGGGGTCGGCTGCGGACGAGCCACCGGGGCTCGTCGTGCTGCAGCCGGCCACGACGGCCGCGGTCCCGAGCCCCATGGCCGTGAGGAAGCTACGGCGGCTGAAATCCATGACTAGCCCTTTCGATCGGCGTTGATCTCGCGCAGGCGATGGGAGTCGACGGCGACTCCGGTGTAACGATGCACCGACGATAGAGTGACGGCGCGCACAGGTCAAGCGCCGTATCGACCCTGGATTTGCGCCGTCCGGCGTCAGAGGATGCCCCGGGCGCATGCACTATGATCAGCACCACACAGTCCATCGTTGCACTGACCGGGTGGGCTGGTCCCGGAACCGGAGGAGGCCGCACGAGCACATGGCTGGCATCACGATCCTGGACGTCGCACGTGCGGCCGGCGTGTCCACGAGCACCGTCTCGAACCTGCTGAACGGGCGCACGGGCCGGATGCTGCCCGAGACCCGCGAGCGGGTGGAGAGCACCATCAGGGAGCTCGGCTACCGCCCCAACCGCGCGGCGCGCCAGCTCCGCACCGGCAAGCCGCAGGTGATCGGCCTCGTCGTGCCGTCGGTGGGCAACCCGTACTGGGGCGCGCTCGCCCGCTACCTCGAGGCCGCCGCGCTCACCGAGGGCTACCACGTGCTGCTGTGCAACTCCGAGCGCGACCCCGCGCGCGAGCGGCAGTACGTGGACGAGCTCATCGCCGACGGCATCCGCGGCATCGTGCTGTGCTCCTCGCTCCCGTCGCTGGAGCACGTCTCCGGGCTGATCGAGGACGGGCTGCGGCTCGTCGCCTTCGACCGCACCGCGCAGGCCGACGACCCGGCCGGACTCGTGAACGTCAGCGTCGACAACACCATCGGCGCCGAGCTCATGGGCGAGCACCTCGTGGCCCTCGGGCACCGCCGTATCGCCTTCGTCTCCGGCGCGATCCGGTCCGTCAACCGCACCGAGCGGTTCCAGGGCTTCCTGCGCGCGCTCGAGCGGGCCGGGATCGCGCGGCCCGACGTCGTCACCTGGCCGGGCAGCAGCAGCGCGGACGGCACGTTCGGCGACGTCGAGGCCGCGGAGCTGGGGCGCGTGGCCGCCACGGAGCTGCTCACCGGGCCCACGCCCCCCACGGCGATCTTCGCCGTCAACGACATGACCGCCATCGGCGTCTGCCGCGCCGTCCGCGACGCCGGCATGGAGGTGGGCACCGACGTGTCCGTCGCCGGCTTCGACGACATCGTGCTCGCCGAGCTCTACTCGCCGCGCCTCACCACCGTGCGGCAGCCGATGAAGGAGATGGCGGCCGCGGCGTTCCACGCGCTGCACGCGCCCGACGGCGAGCAGCCCGCGTCCCACGGGTCGTCCCTGCTCTTCCGGCCCGAGCTCGTGGTGCGCGACTCGACGGCCGCGCCCGTCGCGTGACCCCCCGCGGGGCGCGCGTCAGGCGACGTACGCGCCCTGCCACACGGTGTCGAACGGCGTCCGGGCGCCGACGCGCGCCTCGATGCCGCGGGTGACCATGTCCTTGGCGACGCGGACGGCGTCGGGCACGTCGGCGCCCTTGGCGAGCTCGGCGGTGATCGCGGCGGCGAACGTGCAACCCGCCCCGGAGACGCGCTCCTCGCCCACCTTCGGCGCGGCGAACACGGTGACGTCCTGGCCGTCGAACAGGACGTCGACGGCGTCCTCCCCGGGCAGCTCCACGCCGCCCTTGGCGACGACGTAGCGGCGGCCGGTGCCGTCGCCGAGCCGGGCGTGGATGCGGCGAGCCGCCTCGACGAGCTCCTCGACGGACGTGATGTCGTCCATGCCCGCGAGGGTCTTCGCCTCGAACAGGTTGGGCGTCACGACGGTGGCCAGCGGCAGCACGCGCTCGCGCAGCGCGGTGTCGGTGTCGAGGGCCGCGCCGGGCTCCTGCCCCTTGCAGATCAGGACCGGGTCGAGCACGACGTGGCGCCACGGCTGCGACTCGAGCGAGCGGGCGACGACGTCGATCGTCGTGGGCGTGCCGAGCATCCCGATCTTCACCACGTCGAGCGCGTGGGTGGACGTGGCGGCCTCGAACTGGTCGGCGATGACCTGCGGGTCGACGGGCACGAACCGGTGGGCCCAGTCGTGCTTCGGGTCGAACGAGACGATGCAGGTCAGCGTCCCCACCCCGTAGGCGCCGAGCTGCTGGAAGGTCTTGAGGTCGGCCTGGATGCCGGCCCCTCCCGTGGCTTCGGAACCGGCGATGACGTACGCGAGCGGCGGCGTGGTGCTCATGGTGGGCCAGCCTACGACGGCGTCGACGGGGTGTTGTCGGGCGGGATCCGTAGGGTGGGCGCATGAGCGTGAAGATCGGGGCCCACGTCGACCTGTCGGACGCCGTCGCGCAGGCGAAGGACATCGGGGCCGAGGTGGTCCAGGTGTTCCTGTCGGACCCGCAGGCGTGGAAGGTGCCACCGCTCGACCATCCCGGCGGCGCGGACGCGTTCCGCGAGGAGACGGCGGCGGCGGGGATCGACGTCTACGTGCACGCGCCGTACGTCATCAACGTGGCGTCGACCAACAACCGCATCCGTATCCCCAGCCGCAAGCTGCTGCAGCAGATCATGACCGGCGCCGGCGAGATCGGCGCCAAGGGGGTCGTCGTGCACGGCGGGCACGTCACCGCGAAGGACGACCCGGACGTGGGCTTCGACAACTGGCGCAAGGCGATCGACGCCCTCGAGACCGACGTGCCCGTGCTCATCGAGAACACGGCGGGCGGCGACTTCTCGATGGCCCGCCGTCTCGACCGGCTGGAGCTGCTCTGGGCCGCGGTGATGCGGGCGAACGGCGCCGAGAACGTCGGCATCACGCTCGACACCTGCCACGCGTGGGCCGGCGGCATCGACCTGGCGACCGCCGTCGACGACATCCGTGCGATCACCGGTCGCATCGACCTGGTGCACGCCAACGACTCCCGCGACACCGCCGGGTCCGGCGCCGACCGGCACGCGCACTTCGGCGACGGGAACATCCCGCCGGAGCTGCTGGTGGGCGTGGTCGCGGCCGCCGGGGCCCCCGTCGTCTGCGAGACCCACGGCGACATGGGCCCGGACATCGCCTGGCTGCGGGAGCGCCTCGCCGCCTGACGCCATCGTCACGCTCGACCGCAGGCCCATCTGCCGGACGCCTGTGGACGAAGCCCGTCCGCGGGCGCGCGGGTCCACCAGCATCGGTGGCGTGAACACCTACTGGAACAGCCCCGAAGGCGTGGGGGAAGACCTCGAGGTCGCGCGACGGCGCGCGGTGGACCCGTACTGGTCACCGGCCACCGACCCGGACCTCGACCCCGACATCGACGACGCCGAGGGCGGGCCCGGCGCTCCTCGACCCCGGCGGCGGCGAGCCCGCCGCCTCCTGCCCGACGGGCTCGCAGAGGCCGCCGCCGGCGCAGTCCGGTACGAGAGCGCCCGGCGGGGTATGACCCAGCAGGACCTGTCCAGGGCGCTCGGGCGCTCCCGCTCGGCGGTCTCCGCCCGATACACCGGCCAGGTGCCCTGGTCGCTCGACGACATCGGGCGGCTCGCCATCCTCTACGGCTGCCACGTGACCGACCTGCTCACCGAGCCGCCCCGGGCCCGCTCGCCCTGGTGAGCGCCGGCGAGCTCCCGTGCGGGCTGGCCGGGGCCGGTCCCGGCCGTTCAGCGCCGCCGTCCCGGGCCGCCCCCGCGCCGCGCGTTGCCCCGGCGTGTCTCTCGTCCGGCGCGTCGTCACCTCGAGGACGTTGGTGTTTTGCGCTCTGTCCGCGGAACAGGAATCCCTTCGGCCAGGCAGGCACGGATCCTGCGAAGCACGAAACTCCCGCCGAGCCGGAACGACGTGCGCGGACGCGGCGAGGTTCCGGCCGGGCGGGCGCGGATTCGGCACAGCACGTATCTCCCGCAGAGCGGGAGTTGCGTGCGCGGAAGCGGCGAGAATCCCGCCCGGCGGTCACAGGGGGCTCGGCCGTATCCGTGACCGCCCGGCAGGCGGAATTCCTGAACGGCGGACAGAGCACAAAACAACAACGTCCTCGAGGCGACGACACGCGCGGACGCTTTCGACAGGCGCGACCGGCGCGACCGGCGCGACCGGCGCGACAGGCGCGACCGGCGCGACAGGCGCGACAGGCTCAGACGCGCCTCGGTGGCCGGCGCGCTCTCACGAGACCCCAGCAGCCCGCAAGACACCGGCTGCCCCCGAGACACCGGCCGCCCCCGAGACTCTGTCCGCGGGCCCCTGCCGCCCGAGCCCCAGCCGCCCGGAGGACCTCAGCCGTCAGGAAGACCTCAGCCGTCCGCGAGACCGGCGTCGTGCACGACGATCGCCGCCTGCACGCGATTGGCGGCGTCGAGCTTGGTGAGGATGCGGGAGACGTGCGTCTTCACGGTCGGGACGCTCATGTAGAGCTCGCCGGCGATGTCGGCGTTGGACAGCCCGCGCGCGACGGCGAGCGCGACCTCCCGCTCGCGGTCGGTCAGCGCGTCGAGCCGCGCGGCCGCGGCGCGGCGGCCGTCGGGGGCGGACCGGTCGGTGACGGCGGCGATGAGCTGCTCTGCGACGCGCGGCGAGAGCGTCGGCTCGCCGGCGGCCGCGGCCCGGACCGCCTCGACGAGGCGCGCCGGCGGCGTGTCCTTGAGCAGGAACCCGGCGGCCCCCGCGCGCAGGGCCTCGACGATCATGTCGTCCGCGTCGAACGTGGTGAGCACGATGACACGGACGTCACGCAGGTCGGGGACGTCGCGCAGCCGCCGCGTCGCCTCGATGCCGTCCAGGCGCGGCATGCGGATGTCCATGAGGACCACGTCGGGCCGCTCGCGCGCGACCACCGCCAGCGCCTCGACTCCGTCGGCCGCCGAGGACACCACCTCCAGGTCCGGGGCGCCGCCCAGGATCAGGGACAGCCCCGACCGCACCAACGGGTCGTCGTCGACCAGCACCACCCGCGTCGTCGCGCTCACGCCGCCCACCTCATGCCGCCCACCTCATGCCGCCCACCTCATGCCGCCCACCTCATGCCGCCCACGGTAACCAGGCCTCCAGCACGAACGCCGTGCCGCGCCCGTCGCGCGACGCCGGGTCCGCCGTCGTGCCGTACGACAGGCGGCCGCCGACGAGTTCCACGCGCTCCGTCAGACCCACCAGGCCGAGGCCCGACGGCGGCGGCGCGGGCGCCTCGAGCACCGGCCCGACGCTGCGCACCGGGTTGCGCACGACGACCGACAGCCCGTCGCCCGGCGCGCCCGTCACCGACACGGCGACCGGAGCCCACGGGGCGTGCTTGCGGGCGTTCGTCAGCCCCTCCTGGACGATCCGGTACGCGTGCCGGCTCACCGCCTCCCCGAGGCCCGCGGTCCGCTCCGCCAGGTCGTCGACGCTGCCCTCGACCCGCACGTCGGCGCCGTTCGCGCGAGCCTCGGCGAACAGCTCGGCGAGGTCGTCGAGCGACGGCTGCGGCGGCTCCGGCGGCGCGGCCGCGTCCCCTTCCCCGGCGAGCGGGTCGCGCAGCACCCCGAGCACCTCGCGCAGCTCGGCGAGGGCGGCGTGCGCGTTGTCCTGCACGACGGCGGCCGTCTCGGCCACCTTCTCCGGCGGCAGGTCCGTGCGATAGGCCAGCGCCCCCGCGTGCATCGCTACCAGGGAGATGCGGTGCGCGAGCACGTCGTGCATCTCCCTGGCGATGCGCGTCCGCTCGGCCGTCCGCGCCTGCGCCAACCGGCTGGCCTGCTCCCGCTCGGCCGTCTCGGCCCGCTCCTGCAGCGACACGAGGTGCTCCCGACGCAGCCCGATGTACGCGCCGATCCACACGAACAGGGCGTACATGACCGCGCCGCCGACCAGCTCGATCCACCGGTCGTACGACTCCGGCGTCACGTACGGGTGCAGCGAGCTGTGCACGCGCCCCGCGGCCACGAACACCACGCCGACGACGGCCACCTTCCACCAACGCCGGGTCGTGGCCAGGGAGATCACCGCGATGGTCTCCGCACCGACCACCAAGGACGAGACCGTCGCGGCGGCGCACAGCACCAGGGCGATGGTGAGAGGAGCCCTGCGGCGCAGGAGCAGCAGCCCCAGCCCGACCAGGCCGACGACGAAGTCCAGCGCCCACTGCCCGTCGGTCATCTCCCGCTGGCCGGTGTCCACCTCCCAGGCGACGAGGACCATCACCGTCAGGCCGGTGAGGAGGGCGACCAGCACGCGCCACGTCTCGCCCCACACCCGACGGGCGCGGGTGGGTCGGTCGGGGGCGGCGGGCACGACGTCGAGCCTAGGCAGCGGCGGGCCGCCGGGCATCCGCCGGGCGGAGGTGCCGCATCCTCCGGAAGGAGGACACGAACCATCCCCTTGCCGGACGCGGCGCGCACCCGCGCCCGGGCAGGGTGGAGCCATGATCACCGTCGAGCACCTCACCAAGAGATACGGGCCCGCGGCCGCCGTGGACGACGTGTCGTTCACCGTGGAGCCCGGCCACGTCACGGGCTTCCTCGGCCCGAACGGCGCCGGGAAGTCCACGACGATGCGCATGATCTGCGGCCTCACCCCCGCGACGTCCGGCACGGCGCGCGTGCTCGGCAAGCCGTTCACCGCGCTCGCCAACCCCGGCCGGCGCGTGGGCGTGCTGCTCGACGCCGCCGCCCAGCACTCCGGCCGCTCCGGCCGCGAGGTGCTCACCCTCGCCGCGCTGATGACCGGCGTCGACCGCCGGCGCATCGACACCACCCTGGACCTCGTGGGCCTCACCGAGCGCGAGGCGTCCCGCCGCGTGGGCCAGTACTCCCTCGGCATGCGGCAGCGGCTCGGCCTCGCGTCCGCGCTGCTCGGCGACCCCGAGGTGCTGATCCTCGACGAGCCCGCCAACGGCCTCGATCCCGCCGGCATCCGCTGGATGCGCGACCTCCTCGACGACTTCGCCTCCCGCGGCGGCACCGTGCTGCTCTCGTCGCACCTGCTGCGCGAGATGGAGGCCGTCGCCGACCGCATCGTCGTCATCGGCCGCGGGCGCGTCGTCGCCGAGGGCCACAAGGACGACCTGCTCCGCCAAGCCGGCGCGTTCGTCCGCTCCACCGACGACGCCGCGCTCGCCCTCGCCCTGCGCCAGGGCGGCGCCGGCGTGGAGGAGCTCGCCACCGGCGGGCTGTCCGTCGAGGCCGAGCCGATCGACGTCGGCCGCGCGGCCGCCGCCGCGGGCGTCGTGCTCGCCGAGCTCCGCGCCGCCGACTCCCGCGGCCTCGAGGACCTGTTCCTCGAGCTCACCGCCGACGACGCCCGCGAGCAGACCCGGACGGAGGTGCCGGCATGACCACCGCATCGACGGTCGCGCACGACGCGACCAGGACCCGCGCCCCCCGCGCCGACGTCCGGCCGATCTCGTTCGCCACGCTCACGCTGGTGGAGTGGCGCAAGCAGCTCGACACCCGCGCCGGCCGGTGGATGCTCGCCGTCATCGCGATCGTCACCGTCGCCGTCCTCGGCGTGATGGTGGGCGTGAACAGCGGCGACCACTCGTTCAGCGCCTTCGTGGTCGGCACCACGACGCCGTCGGCCATGCTGCTGCCCATCGTCGGCGTGCTCGCCGCCACGTCCGAGTGGTCGCAGCGCACCGCCCTCGTCACCTTCACCCTGGAGCCGCGGCGCACCCGGGTCGGCCTGGCGAAGGTGGTGGGCGCCATCGGGTCCGGCCTCGCGCTCCTGGTGCTGACGGTCGCCCTGGCCGCCCTCGCGCACCTGGCCGTGATCGTGTTCCGCGACGCCACCCCCGCATGGGACCTGTCGTTCGAGGCCGTCCTGCTGCTCGCGGTCACCGTGGTGCTCTTCATGGCGCAGGGCGTGGGCTTCGGCCTCCTGCTGCGCAGCACGCCCGGCGCGATCGTGACCCTGCTCCTGGTCCCGACGCTCTTCGGCCTCCTCGCCGGCCTCGTCCCCGGCATCGCCGGCGCCATCCCGTGGATCGACCTCGGCACCGCGACCGAGCCGCTGCTCTTCGGCGGCGGGCTCGACGCCGAGGGCTGGGCGCACCTCGGCACCGCCACCCTCATCTGGGTGGTCGCCCCGCTCGTCGGCGGCCTGTGGCGCGTGGCGCGGAGCGAGATCTCGTCGTCCTGACGGGTCAGCCGTCGAGGTGCCCCCGCATCTCGACGGCGATCTGGTCGGCGTCGAGCTGCTCCAGGGCCCTGCTCAGCAGGTCCGAGTCGTACGTCCCCACGGCCCGGGCCTCGAGCAGGGCCTTGCGCTGCGCCGCGATGGTGGCGAGGCGGAGCTCGAAGAACTGCGCCGACAGCTCCTCGGGCGTCGCCTCCTCCTCGTCCTGGTCGGCCTGCTCCCGCACGACGACGGTCCGCACCCGCTCGACGACGTACGGCGCGTAAGGCGTGCCGTCCGGGCGGCGCAGCTCCGGGTCGTCGAGCATGTCCCGGGCCGTGCCGTCGACGATCTCGCGCAGCCCCTCGGTGCCCTCGACGAGCCGGGAGGACGTGACGCCGGCCAGCCCCAGCCGGCGCACCACCCATGGCAGCGTGCCGCCCTGCACCAGGAGCGTGCCGGCGGCGACGCCGAACGCGATGAGGATGAGCAGGGAGCGCTGCGGGAAGCCCGACGGGAGCGTCTGCGCGGCTGCCAGCGTGACGACGCCGCGCATCCCGGCCCACACGATGACGACGCCCTCCTTGGGCCCGAGCGGCGCCGCGAGCAGGTAGTCGACGTCGGCGATGCGGCGCGTGAACCGCTTGCGGAACTCGGTGACCCGGTTGACCCGGCGCTGCCGCATCCGCTCCTGCTGGTCGTCGGTGAGGCCCCCCGACGCCTCGCGCCGCCTCATCGCCTCGAGCTCGACGCGTCGCTGCACCCGCCGGACCTGGCGGCGCGGGTTGCCCGCCTCCCACACCCGCCGGTCTCCCTGCGTCCACACGGCCGAGAGCGCCTTCGCGGCGTCGGGCGTGATGATCCCGTCCGGGTCGGTGAACTCGTCGAGCTTCGCGGAGACGCGCCGCTCCATCTGGTCGAGGTGCACGCGCACCTGCTCCGCCCGTCGCCGCCGGGCCGCGAGGTAGCGCAGCAGCGGGAGCACGAAGAGGGCACGCAGCACCAGGACGCCCGCCGCCGCGAGCGCCGCGACGCCGACCGCCGTCCACAGCGACCCGTGCGCCTCGCGGACGTCCTCGACCAGGCCGAACACCTCCAGGCCCATGGCGAGGAACAGCCCGCCCTCGAGCAGGGTCTCGATGGTGCGCCAGTTCATCCGCTCCGCCACGCGGTCCTGCGGGCTGAGGTGCCGCGCGGACAGCGTGCTGGTGACGAGGCCGGCCGCGACGGCCGCGACGATGCCCGACGCGTCGAGCTCCTCGGCGGGCAGGTACGCCGCGAACGGCACGACGAACGACACGGCCGTGGAGAGCGCCGCGTGCCGCAGGTGCTCGCGGACCCACAGGCCGAGGCGCCCGACGACCAGGCCGATGACGACGGCGAGGAGCACGGCCTTGGCGAAGCTCCCGACCACCTCCCACAGGCTCACGCTGGCGGCCACGGCGGCGATGGCCGAGCGCAGCAGCACCAGCGACGTGGCGTCGTTGAGCAGGCCCTCGCCCTCGAGCATCACGACGACGCGCTGCGGCGCGCCGAGCTTCTTGATGATCGACGTGGCGACGGCGTCCGTCGGGCTCACGATGGCGCCGAGCGCGATGCCGGCCGCGAGGTTGATGCCGGGGATCACCCAGGAGAAGACGAGCCCGAGCAGCACGGCGGAGATCACGACGAGCAGCACGGCCATGCCGCCGATCGCCGTGAAGTCGCGCCGGAAGTCCATCGTCGGCAGGGAGGCCGCCGCCGCGTAGAGCAGCGCGGGCAGCACCCCGACGAGGATGACCTCGGGGTTGATCTCGATGGCCTTGACGGCCGGCACGAAGCTCACGGCGACGCCGATCAGCACCAGCACCAGCGGAGCGGCGACCCCGGCGCGGGGTGCCAGGGCGGTGACGGCGATGACGACGACCGCCGCGAGCACGCTGACGAGGAGGACGTCCATGCCGAACAACGTATGCGCACGGCCGCGCGTTCTCCCGGGCCCGTCACCGAACCGGGATCCAAGTGATCCAGGTCACAGTCGCCGAGGGTTGCGTAACGATATATCGCGACGTAACTTAGATACGTCGCCGCCCGAGGTAGAGGTGCCGCAGGCGCTCCCCGGCCGACACGAACCCTGAATCCCGCACACAGTGAGGACACCGCTCATGCGTACCCCCCGAGACACCACCTTCGACCCCCGCTCCTACGACCCCCGGTCCTTCGACCGGCACCCCTTCGACCGGCAGCCCGGCCCCCGTGGCGACCGCCGCCGGCGCGGGGAGTTCCCCGGCCCCGAGGGCTTCGGCCCCGGGTTCGGTCCCGGCCCGGGCTTCGGCCCCGGCTTCGGCCCGCGCGGCCACCGGGGCGGCGGACGCCGCGCCGGCCGCGGCGAGATCCGCGCCGCCCTGCTCCTGCTGCTCGCCGAGCAGCCCATGCACGGCTACCAGGTGATCACCGAGCTCGCCGAGCGCACCGACGGCCGCTGGCGCCCCAGCCCGGGCGCCGTCTACCCGGCCATCTCCCAGCTCCAGGACGAGGGCCTCGTCTCGGTGGCGGACGAGGGCGGACGCCGCCTCGCCTCGCTCACCGACTCCGGCCGCGCCTACGTGGAGGAGCACCGCGAGGAGCTCGGCGTCCCGTGGGAGAAGGTGGCCGAGGACCCGCGCCGCCAGGGCCACGAGCTGCACCTCGCCATGCGCGGCCTCGGCGGCGCCGTCGAGCAGGTGGCCCGCACGGGCACCCGCGCCCAGGCCGAGGCCGCGGCCGCGGTGCTCGACAAGGCCCGGCGCGAGGTCTACCTCGTGCTGGCCGACGCGGCCGGCACCACCGACCCGGATGTGGCCGACGGCGACGACCCGTCAGCCGAGGCCGACGATCTCGGTCGGTGACCACCGCACGAGCCGGCCGGCGACGGCGAGCTGGACACCCCAGCCGTCGCCGCCGAGCCGCAGCTGCCAGAGCTGTCGCCCCGTGGCGGCGTCGAGCGCTACCCAGTGCACGACGTCGCCACGGGCGTAGTCCGGTATCACGAACGCGGCCTGCCGCCCGTCGGTGAACGCCGCCTCCACGAACCGCGGCCCGTACGCGCCGAGCGCGTCCACCCCCTCGACGAGGTCCGGCCGCGACCACAGCACCTCGCCCGTGCCGAGGTCCAGCCCATACACGCGGCGGCCCTCGTCCACGACCACCGCCACCTGCGCCGTCCGCACCAGCAGGCTCGAGACGCGCAGGTCGGTGCGCCACAGCTCGTCGCCGTCGGCGTCGGTCGCCACCGTGGCGTCCCGGCGGCGCTCCAGCACCACGTCGTCGCCGCCGCCGTCCGTGCTCAGCGGCACCAGGTAGCGGCCCCGCAGGGTGCGCTCCTCGCCGCCGTCGGCGCGCAGCAGCCGGTCCGGGTCGCCGCCGCCGCGCCCGACGGCGTCCGCGTCGGTCCCGGCCACGTAGCCGCCCGACACGAGCGGCTCCACCGAGAACCCCTCGAACGTCGCCCGGTCCCCCGGCCGGTCCAGGCGCACGCCGTCCGGCGTGAACCACGCGTCGACGCCGCAGCCGCCCAGCCACAGGACGCGGTCGGTGATCGAGGTCTGCACGCCGCCGCGCAGGTCGACGCCCGACGTCGTGCCGTCCTCCGCCCAGCGCACGCACATCGCCGGGTCCACCGCGGCGTCGAACGGCAGCGTCTTCTCCCAGCGGACCTTCCCGGTGACGGCGTCCTCCAGCCGCACCCGCAGGTCGTAGCCGTCGGGGATGGCCCCCGCGCCCGCCGCGCCCGAGGCGACCTCCGCCGCCACCTGCGGGTCCACCGGCGCGGCGTCGCCCACCCACTCCGTGGTGACGAGGCCGCCGTCCGGCCCGGGGAACGCCATCGTCGACGCGAACCCGACCTCCCGCGAGCCCGCCACCGACCCGTCGGCGTCCACCACCGTGACCGTGCTGCTGCCGTCGCGGTCGCCGACCGTGGCCGGCGGCCGCGCCGACACGCAGACGATGCGTTCCGCCGGCGACGGCTGGAAGTCCCCCGACCAGACCTGCATGCCCGGGCCGCACGTCGTCGACCCGTCGGGCAGGTCCACGTCCCAGCGCCGGTCCCCGGTCTCCACGTCCAGCCCGAGCAGCGCGGCCCCCTGCTGCGCCACCACCAGCCCGCCGAGCGCCCCCACCAGGCCGCCCGGCGCGCTGCCCTCCGTCGGCACCCGCCACACCTCGCGCGGCTCGTCGGTGAGGTCGAGGACGCCGCCGGGCGCGGCGCGGAGCGCGGCGAGCCGGCCGCGGTCCCCCACCGTGTCGACGACGACCGCGGTGAGCGCCACCGCGGCCACCGCCACGGCGGCCACGAGCCGCCGCCCGCGCAGGAACCCCCGGACGCGGTCGGCCGCCTGGCCCAGCGTCAGCCCGCCGGCGTCCTCGGGCGGCAGCTCGGCGAGGTCGACGTCGTCCGCCGGGTCCAGGTCGATGAGGATCGGGCCCTCCGCGCCTCCGGACGGCTGCGTGGTCCGCACCTCGGCCGCGACCTCGTCCTCCTCGTCGCCGTCTGGCTCGAGGTCGAACGTGAAGGCGTCGGATCCGGCGCCACGCCGTCGGGCCACCCTTCGAAACTAAGCCCGGCCGGTCAAGCCCGCCCGCTGCCCCGCAGCGACCCGGGGTCCCGGCGCACCGTCAGCCCGTCCTCGTCGGTGACGGTGATCCCGTCGCCCTCCGAGGTCCGCAGCACCGTCCCGCCGTCGAGCGCCGCGGGCGGCGTGTCGAGCCTCTCCGCGCGGAACGTCTCCTGCAGCACCTGCCCGTCCGCCAGGTCCAGCCGGACCATGGTGTACCCGTCCTCGTCGCCGGACATCGTGAGCACCGCCTCGCGGCCGTCCGTCAGCACCCCCTGCAGCCACTGGTCGTCCTGCCAGCCGGCCATCGGCTGCGCGAGCGACCAGCGCGCCGCGCCCGTCCGGGCGTCGAGGCCCACCAGCGACCCGCCCGGGTCCTGCAGCAGCACCGTGCCGGCCGTGCGCACCAGCACCTGCGTGCCGTCGTCGAACGACCCCGGGCCCTCCCCCAGCAGCGGGTCGCTCAGGCGCGGGCGCACCCACAGGGGGTCGCCGTCCGGGTCGGCGGGGTCGAGCGCCGCGAGCCCGCCCGCCGTCTGCACCAGCCGCGGCCCGGCGGAGCCGTCCGTGGCCATCGGGTCCAGCAGCGCGCCGGGCAGCACGACGTCCGGCCCGTCCAGCGCGGTCAGCCGCGACCGGCCGTCGTCCCCCGCCACGACGACGCCGCCGTCGACGGACCGCAGCGGCCCGTCCTCCTCCTGCGCGGCACCGGCGTCCGGCGCCATGTCCCCTGCACCCGGCGGCGTCCAGACCAGGTGCGCCCCGCACCGGCCGAGCTCGACGAGGCCCGGCGACGACCGCAGCGAGTAGCTCGTGAAGCCGACCTCGACGGAGGAGTCGACCCACGTGAGGCACATGTCGGTGTCCGCCGGGTCGAACGGGACGTCCGTGGCCGCGCGGACGTCGCCGGTGAGCGCGTCCTCGAACCGCACCCGCAGGTCGGGCCCGTCGAGCGTCGCGAGCGCCCGGCGCGCGCTGTCCTCGTCGGCGAACGTCAGCGTGTCCGGCTCCGCCCCGTCCGGCTCGGCCACCAGGACCGTCCCGTCCGCGGCGGGCGCGACCGTCAGGCCGGAGACGTCGCCCAGGCCGCGCGCGCCGACCACCGTGCCGTCCGCGGCGACCACCGTCACCGTGCGGTCGTCGTCGGGCCCGCCGAGGCACACGACCTCGTCGAGCGGCATCGTCCACTCCACCGGGTCGAGCGGGCCGGGGCCGCAGTCGAGCAGCTCGCCCAGGGCCTGGCGCCACGCCTCGTCGCCGGTGGCGGCGTCGAGGCCGACGGCGTCCGTCCCGTCCTGCACGACGACCACGCCGCCGGTGAGCACCGCCAGCACGCCGCTGTCGGCCGCGGCGCTCCACCCGGCGTCGGCCACCGCCCCGGCGGCGTCGCGCACCCCGCCGGGCGCGGCGGCCAGGAGACCCACCCGGTGCCGCTCCGCCAGCGCGGTGCCGGCCGCCGTCCCCACCCCGGCGAGGACGACGGCGCCCGCGACCGTGCCGGCGACGATCCCCCACGTGCGCGGCCGCACCCGGCGCAGCGCCGCGACCAGGCGCTCGCCCGCGCCGGGCGGGGCGTCCTCGGGCTCGGGCGCGCCGGCGTCCGCCTCCGGCTCGTCGGGCAGGAGGTCGAAGGTGGCCATCGAGCTCCGGCGACGCGACATGCGACGGAGAGTAGCGGCGCGGAAGTGGCCCGCCGACCCGCGGCGTGCGGCGCGCCGGTCAGATCACCCGGCCGCGCTCCACACTGCGGGAGACGGCCAGCTCGAGCAGCGCCGTGCGGGCCCGGCGGCGGCGGTCGTCCGGGTCCACGGTGAGCCGGTCGCCGGGGTTGGCGCGACGGGCGGGGGCCGCGCCGACGGGGTGCGCCGGGCGGACCGGCGCCGCGACCGGCCGGGGCAGGTTCGCGTGCGTCGGCATCGTGAGGGGCGTGGGCGTCGGCATGGTGGGCGTCGGCATCGGGGCCTCCTTCCGGCGGCCCGGGTGGCCGCACGCCCCCCATGCTGCGCGGCGCGCGTTGCGGCGATGTTGCCCCGGCGTGACGTCCGCGTCAGGAGTGCGCCAGCGGTCCGTCAGAGGAAGTCAGAGGAAGACGACCGTGCGGGGCCCCAGCGGGCGCAGCAGCACCCGCCAGCTCACGGCCTGCGCCGCCAGCACCGCGGCGAAGGCGCCCAGCACCGGCCACGTCAGGCCGTGCAGCACGGCGGGCGGGGCGGCGAGCGCGAGGATCGCCGGCCCGACGACGGCGGCCGTCGCCACCACGGGGACGACGGCGAGGACCGGCCCCGCGCCCCGCACGGCGCCGGTGCGGTGCACGCCGCGGTCCAGGTCGAACCGGGCGGCGAGCGCCAGCCCCGCGGCGGCCACGAGCAGCACCGCCGCGACGAGCGCCGACGACGTGCCCAGGGCGGCGACCGCCAGCGCGGCGAGGGCCGCGAGCGTGGCCAGCGCGGCGGCCGGCACGAGGGCGCGCCGCACGCGCCGTCGGGCCTCCGCCGCGAGGGCGGCCGGCGCCCGGGCCGCGACGACGAGCCCGCCGTGCACCCGCGTCGTCGCGACGCCGAGGCCCGCGGTGACGACCGGGATGCCGACGGCGAGCGCCTGCGCGGCGCCCGACCCGCCGTCCGCCTGCGCGCCCACCACGGACAGCTGCACCCACGCGACGCCGGCGATCGCGCCGAACGCCGCCGGGAGGGCGAGGGACGCGACCTGCGTCACCACGTCCCACCGCGCGCGCCAGCCCGGCGCCGCGAGCCGGCTGCGCAGCCACAGCGCGGCGTCGCGCACCACCCAGGCCACCAGCAGGGCGACGACGTACGGGTAGCCCGCCGACCACAGCAGCGTCTCGACGTGCCCGAACGCCGCCACGAGGACGCCCGCGGCGGCGACCAGCCACACCTCGCCGAGCAGCAGCAGCGGCGCGACGGTCGCGAGCACCACGCGGCGGCGGGAGTCGTCCCGGCCGCCGAGCGCGCGCACCAGCGGCACGCCGCCCTGCACCGCCCCGTCCAGCGCGGCCCAGCCCACGAGCAGGGCCGTCAGGAGCAGGCCCCAGCCGAGCGCGTTCATCGGGCACCTCCGAAGGTGAGGACGTCGGCGCGGTCGTCCGCGCCGGTGCCGGTCTGTCCGGTGCCGTCCGGGCCGCGGTCCGGGCCGTCGTCGACGTCGCGCAGCACCTCCGCGGGCGGGGCGCCGAGCGCGAGCCGCGTGAGGCCGCGGCGGGCGAGGCGCGCCATGACCGTCCAGTCGACGACGGCGAGGGCGACCATCACGCCCACCAGCACCACGAGGGACGTGATCACGGCCGCCGCGGACGCGCCGGACACCGCGTCCTCGGTGCGCAGCACGCCGGCGATCGCCCACGGCTGGCGCCCGATCTCGCGCGCCGCCCAGCCGAGCAGCGCGGTGAGGAACGGCACCGGCAGCAGCGCCGTGAGGGTGGCGAACAGGCCGTTGCGCAGCGGGGTCCACAGGCGGAACAGCGTCTGACGCGGCAGCAGGAGCAGCAGCACGCACCCGACGAGGAACGCGAGCTGGGCCACCCCCATCATCACGGCGTACGCGATGCCCACGACGGGCGGCTGGCCGCCGGGCACGTGCTGCAGGTAGCCGAACTGCGCGTACCCGAAGCCGATCGCCAGGAACGCCCCGACGGTGCCCGTGACCAGGCCGATGCGCATCGACCGCCGCCACACGTCGTTCTCCGGCGAGAGCACGGCGCCCGGGACGCCGGCCGCGACGACGCCCGGGAGCCGCGTGGTCGCGCGGCGCAGGTGCCACGCGCTCACCCCGACCAGCAGGAACGCCCCCGCCATCAGGCAGGCGCCCACCACGTGCAGCGCGGACAGCAGCGCCGCCGGGTTGGTGATCAGGGCCGCCGCGTCGGTGACGCGGGCCTCGCCGTCGGTCATCGTGAAGCCGACCGGGTTGCGCAGGAAGCCGTTGGCCACCATCACCGTGAACGCCGACAGGTAGCCCGTCACGACGACCGCCCAGAACGCCGCCGTGTGCGCCCACCGGGGCAGCACGTGCCACCCGAACACCCACAGCCCCAGGAACGTCGACTCGAGGAAGAACGCCCCCATCGTCTCGATGACCAGCGGGGCGCCGAACACCCCGCCCGCGACGTCGAGCAGGCCCGGGAAGTGCAGGCCGAGCTGCAGCTCCATGACGATGCCGGCGGCGATGCCGAGCGCGTAGTTCACGAGGTAGAGCTGGCCCCAGAACCGGGTCGCGCTCTCGAGCGTCGCCGCCTTCGTCCGGTCGCGGGCGAGCGCCCAGCGCGTCTGGAGGATCGCGACGACGGGGCCCAGCCCCAGCGTCACCAGGACGAAGAGGAAATGGGTCCCGGCGAGCAGCGCGAACTGCAGGCGGGCGGCGTCGACGGCGGTCATGGCCTCGAAAGTAGAGCGGGCGAGCCCCCCGATCCCAGGGTTTTGCCAGGGATCGGGGGACAACCCTGAGCGATTTCGGGGGACTCCCCCACCCTCGCGCGGTCAGTCGCTCCGCCGGTCGCTCCGTCGGCTGCTCGGTCAGGCACGCGCCAGCGCGCTCCTCCAGGAGATCCGGCCGCCGGTCTGCAGCAGCGCCCCGCGGTACGCGCGCTCGCTCACGAGGAGGGCGACGACGGCGAAGGCGGCGAGGATCAGCAGCGACAGGATCGGCTCCCACCACGCCGCGTCGCCGGACAGCACCCGCACCGGCATCGCGACGACGTTCGCCACGGGGACGTAGGACAGGACCGTCTCGAAGGTGCCGCTCGCGGAGAACGTCAGGAAGTACACGCCCATGATCGCCATCGTCATCGGGGTGGTGGTGTGCTGCAGGTCCTCGGTGCGCGACGCGAGCGCGCCCGCCACGGCGTACAGGGCCGCGAGGCCGAGGAAGCCGACCGCGAAGAACAGCACGAACCACACCAGCGACGTCGACAGCGACGGCAGGATCGACGCCGTCGGCGTGAACGACAGGGCGGCGAGGCCGACCGCGGCGAACACGACGTTCTGCGCCAGCGCCACCACCGAGCTGCCGAGGACCTTGCCCGCCAGCAGCTGCCGCAGCGGCACCGCGGTGGCCATGATCTCCACCAGCCGCGACTGCTTCTCCTCCACCACGCTGCCGGCGATCATCTGCCCGGAGCCGAGCGCCCCGATGAAGAACAGCAGGGCGAGCGCGAACGACGCGAAGAACAGCGTCTGCGGGTCCACGGCGTCCCCGTCCACCCGGTCGGTGGTCAGGGTGCTGCCCGCGGTGAGCTCCGCGGCGGTGGTCCCCGCCGCCTCGGCGTTCGCGTCGAGCGTCTCCGTGGCCACCCCCGCCGTGAGCAGGCGCGTCAGCGTGCTGTCGGGGTCCGCCTGACCCGTGAGCACCCAGCCGTCGGCGCTCCCGTCGGCGCTCCCGTCGGCAGGGTGCAGCCAGCCGTCCGCGTCGCCGTCGGCGAGCGCGGCGCGGGCGGCCGCGTCGTCGGGCACCTCGAGGGTCGTGAGCTCGGCGCCGCCGCCCTGCTCGTCGGGGATCGCCGCCGCGGACTCGACGGCGGCCGTCGCCGCGGCGTCACCCGCCGGCACGGCGACCGTGAAGCTGTCCGTCTTGCTGCCCTGCCAGGCCATGAACCCGGCCAGCGCCGCGATGATCACCACGGAGACGAGCAGCCCCACGAGGAACGTCTTGTTGAGGGCGCGCACCACGATCTCGCGGTTCATCACGACGAGCCACGCGCCGCGCGTGCCCTCGTCGTGCGGGCGGCCGTCGTGCGAGCCGTGGCCCTCGGGCCGCTGCGTGTCCGGGCGGATCGGGGTCGTGGTCATGCCGTCACCTCGCGGTAGATCTGGGCCAGCGTGGGCTTCAGGGGGGTGAGCTCGCGGACACCGCCGCGCTCGAGGGCGCCGGCGAGCAGCCGCTGCAGGGCGGCGTCGTCGGCCACCTCGAGCAGCGCGACGGGGCCGTCGACGTCCACCGCGTGCACGCCGGGCACGCCGCGCACCCAGCCGGCGTCGCCGTCCGTCACGAAGCGGTGCCGCAGCGTGCCGGTCTGCTGCAGGTCGGTCGGCGCGCCGTCCGCCATGACCCGCCCCGCCTTGAGGATGACGAGCCGCTCGCACAGCCGCTCCACCAGGTCGAGCTGGTGGGAGCTGAACAGCACCGGCACGCCGCGGGCGGTGTGCTCGGCGAGCAGGTCGACCATGCCGTCGACGGCCGCCGGGTCCAGCCCGCTGAACGGCTCGTCGAGCACCAGCATCCGCGGCGCGCCCATCAGGGCGGCCACGATCTGCACCCGCTGCTGGTTGCCGAGCGACAGCTTCTCCACGTGCTCCTTCGACCGGCCCGCGAGGCCCAGCCGGTCCAGCATGTCGAGCACCTCCGCGCGCGCCTTCGGCGTCGAGATGCCCCGCAGCCGCGCCAGGTAGACCAGCTGGTCCAGCACCGGCTGCTTCGGGTACAACCCACGCTCCTCCGGCATGTACCCGAACGCCCGGCGGTCCGCACGCGTCACCGGCGCCCCGCCGAACCGCACCTCGCCGGCCGTCGGCGCCAGGACGCCCATGATCATGCGCATCGTGGTCGTCTTGCCCGCGCCGTTGCCGCCCACGAACCCGGTCAGCAGCCCGGCCGGCGCGGCGAACGACACGTCGTCCACGGCGGTCAGGTCGCCGAACGTCCGGGTCAGCCCGCGCACCTCGAGGAAGTCGTCGTCCATGACCACGAACCTACGGAGCGCACCCGCCCGGCGGATCCGCCCGGCGACGGAGATCCGCGCCTCCCCCTGGCGGCGGAGCCTCCACCCCCGACTTTCGTCGCGGCACGGTGGACGACGGTCGGTACCGGGCGCCGTCGCCGGCTGGCACCGTTCCTCAGGACGCACGGGCCACCCGCACCACCGGCCACCCGCACCACGAGCCACCCGCACCAAGGAGAGCACGATGACGTTCACCTACCCGCAGGGCACCCGCGGCGCCCGCCAGCCCCGCGGCCGCTTCCTCGCCGGCCGCAACCGCCGGATGGCGCGGCGCGCAGGCCGGGCCACCGGCGACCTCCTGGCCCTCACGACGATCGGCCGCAAGACCGGTCAGGAGCGGTCCACCCCCGTCGGCGGGTTCCCGGGCGGCGGCGGCAGCTGGATCGTCGTCGCGTCGGCCGCCGGCGCGGCCGCGAACCCGTCCTGGTACCTCAACCTCGCGGCCCACCCCGACCGCGCGACCGTCACGACAGGTGGGCGGACCGTGCCCGTCGTCGCCGAGGAGCTGCACGGCGCCGAGCGCGCCGCCGCCTGGCGGGTCGTCACGTCCACGTCGCCCGGCTTCGCGCAGTACCAGTCCCGCACCGACCGCGAGCTGCCCGTCATCCGGCTGACGCCCCGCGCGTGACCCTCGACGTAGCGATCGGTCCTCGTCCGCATGCAGGACGAGGACCGATCGCTACGTCGGCCTGCCAGGGCTGTGGATCACGGCCGGGCCGGCACCTCTGTCTCTGGTCTGCTTCCTGGGTGCACCGTCGTCTCGTCGTCCCCGCGTCGCTCCGGCAGGTCGCCTCCGCGCAGGAGGGGCTTGTGTCGTCCTGGCAGTGCCACGAGCACGGGCTCACGAAGCAGAACGTCGCCGCGCTGGTGGGTCGCCAGGACTGGAGCCGCGTGGCCCGCGGGGTGTTCGACACCGGCGTGGCAGGCGGCACGACCGACAGCTTCGACCTCCCCCGCCGACGATCGGCGCTCGTCGGCGTCCTCGCCCGTCCCGGCTCGGTCGCAACCGGGCTGTGCGCCCTCGTGTGGCAGGGCGTCCAGGGCGCGCCCGCGCGCATCGCACCGGAGGTCACGTTCCCCGACGGTTCGCCGCGGTCCGGCGGGCCGGGGCGGGTGCGTCGCGAGCGGCTGCGGCGATGGGTCGTCGTCGGAGGTCTCCCCTGTGTCCCGGCCGAGCTTGCGCTGGCGCAGGCGGTCCCTGAGCTCGACCGGGGGCACGCCGTCGCGCTGATGGACTCCGCCCGACACCGGCGGGTCGTCACGGAGGACGAGTTCCGCCGAGCCCGCGAGGCCGCGCGCGGTCGACGGGGGGCGGCGCGTGCGTCGTCCTGGTGGGACGAGTCGGACCCGCGTGCGGAGTCGCCGATCGAGACAGCGGCGCGCCTCGCCTGCACGGACGCGCACTACCCGCCCGACGCCCTGCAGCTCGTGGTGCGGGACGCACGCGGCCGGTTCCTGGCCCGGGTGGACCTGGCGTGGCTCCTGCCGGACGGTCGCGTCCTTCTCCTGGAGCTCGACGGACGCGACGCCCACACGACACCGAAGGCCCTCTTCGGCGACCGGCATCGGCAGAACGGGCTGACGAGCCTCGGAGCCGTCCTGCTGCGGTTCACCGGACGGGACGTCGCCCGAGGAGTGGTCGTCGAGGAGGTGCGCCGAGCCCTGGCTGCCGCGGGCTGGTCCCCGCACCCGTGGCCCGCCGACCGGGCGTTCGTCCTGCTGACGTAGCGGGGGGGGGGGGGGGAGGACCGAGGGCAGGGGGGAGGAGGGGGAGTCGGGAAATAAGGCGGAGGCCTGGAGCTTTTTTGTGGTCCCCCTTCGGGCGAGTC